>NZ_JBIMSN010000003.1:0-102854 GCF_043944905.1 Antrihabitans spumae | reverse complement strand
GGCCGTCGATTCTGTGGAAGGACTTGCTACTCGGCATCCTCGAGGAGGTTGCGGGTACGGTTCGGATCCACCGGGATGCCCGGACCGGTGGTGGTCGAAACCGTAACCTTCTTCACGTAGCGACCCTTGGCCGACGACGGCTTCGCACGGAGGATCTCCTCCAGTGCCGCACCGTAATTCGCAACCAGCTGGGTGTCGTCGAACGACGCCTTGCCGATGACGAAGTGCAGGTTTGCCTGCTTGTCGACGCGGAAGTTGATCTTGCCGCCCTTGATGTCGTTGACAGCCTTCGTGACGTCCATCGTGACCGTGCCGGTCTTCGGGTTCGGCATCAAACCACGCGGTCCGAGGACACGCGCGATACGGCCGACCTTGGCCATCTGATCCGGCGTCGCGATAGCGGCGTCGAAATCGAGCCAGCCACCCTGAATACGCTCGATCAGATCCTCGGCGCCGACTGCGTCCGCACCAGCGGCCTCAGCTTCGACAGCCTTCTCGCCTGCGGCGAACACGATCACCCGAGCGGTCTTGCCCGTGCCGTGGGGAAGGTTGACCGTGCCGCGAACCATCTGATCCGCCTTGCGTGGATCCACGCCGAGCCGAACGGCAACCTCGACGGTTGCGTCCGTGTTCTTCGTCGCGGTGTCCTTCGCAAGCTTCGCTGCCTGCAGCGGGCTGTACAGAACGCTCTGATCCACCTTCGCTGCGGCTTCGAGATACGCCTTACTTCTTTTTGCCATGTTCTCTGTCCTTACGCTCTTGTATTCGGCAGTTGTGGTTTACGAGCCTGGCCGGCTCTCCCACTGTGTTCGATTTGTCCTTCGCCTTCGGCTCAGAACGTGCTCCGCTCGCCTATCGGCCTCGTCTTCCCTCGTCGCTTCGCGCTTCGCGCGTTTCGCTCCTCAGTCCAGACTCGGCCGGCTCGCTTCGCTTGGGGCTCGCCACCCCAGGTAGTGCTATCCCTCGACCGTGATACCCATCGAACGCGCTGTGCCCGCAATGATCTTCGCGGCCGCTTCGATGTCGTTCGAGTTCAGGTCTTCCTGCTTCGTCTTCGCGATCTCACGAACCTGATCCATGGTCACCTTGGCGACCTTGGTCTTGTGCGGTTCGCCGGAACCCTTCTGCACACCGGCAGCCTTGAGCAGCAGGCGGGCAGCAGGCGGAGTCTTCAACTTGAAGTCGAAGGTCCGATCCTCGTACACCGAGATCTCGACAGGCACGACGTTGCCACGCTGCGACTCGGTCGCCGCGTTGTACGCCTTGCAGAATTCCATGATGTTGACGCCGTGCTGGCCGAGCGCGGGACCCACTGGAGGAGCTGGGTTCGCCATACCGGCCTGGATCTGAAGCTTGATGATCCCGGCGAGCTTCTTCTTCTTCTTGGGGGGCATCTCTCGTGTTTCCTTGTTTGTGTATTGCTCGGGTTTCTTGCGCTAGCAGTGCAAGTCTTTTGAGTGGCCGACTATTCCGCGGGTCAGATCTTCGCGACCTGGGTGAAGCCGAGCTCGACGGGCGTCTCGCGACCGAAGATCGACACGAGCACCTTGAGCTTCTGCTGCTCGGCGTTGACCTCGCTGATGCTGGCGGGCAAGGTCGCGAACGGACCGTCCATGACCGTGACGGACTCGCCGACCTCGAAATCGACCTCGATGACCGACTTCGTCGACGCGGCGGACGTGGATTCCGTCCCGCCGGCGGTGCCGGCAGCGGCCTTCTTCTGAGTTCCCTGCGGAAGCAGGAACTTCACGACGTCGTCGATCGACAGCGGTGACGGTCGTGACGTTGCTCCGACGAACCCGGTTACGCCGGGAGTGTTACGCACCGCGCCCCACGATTCGTCGTTGAGTTCCATACGAACCAGGATGTAACCGGGCAGCACCTTGCGGTTGACCTGCTTACGCTGGCCGTTCTTGATTTCGGTTACCTCTTCGGTCGGAACTTCGACCTGGAAGATGTAGTCGCCGACGTCGAGGTTCTGAACGCGGGTCTCGAGGTTGGCTTTGACCTTGTTCTCGTAACCGGCGTAGGAGTGAATGACGTACCAATCACCGTGGGCTCGCTTGAGCGCCGCCTTCATCTCCGCAACGGGATCGACAGGCTCTTCGGGTTCGGCTTCGACCTCTTCGCCCGTCACCTCGTCGACAACGACCTCGGCAGCCGTCACATCGTCGTCGGGCGCATCCGCGACAGCGTCATCGGAGGCCACCTCGTCGAGGACGATCTGCTCATCGGCCGAGGCCTCGTCGGTAACCTGCGGGGTCGAGCCGTTCTCCGGGGTGCTCACTTGGCAATCGCTTCCTTAGTCGTCACGTAGGTCTGTGGGGCGCCGGCAGTTGTGGTGGTCGCTCCCGCAGGCTCCGCTCCTGTCTATCCGAACAGCCAGCTGACGCCCTTGATGAACGCCAGGTCCAATCCGCTGATGTAGGCAACCATGAAGACCACGAACACCAGCACAACACTTGTGTAGGTGACCATCTGCTTGCGGTTCGGCCAGATCACCTTGCGCAGTTCGGCAATCACTTCGCGCAGGAACCGGCGCAACCGCTTGAAGACGTTCTCCTGCTTGGTCCTGCTCGCGGTCGCGGACGATCTCGCACCTGCAGGCCGAGGCCTGCGGACCGTTGCCACTGCGGACGACGCTGCCGAGTCCGAAGACTCCGCTGTTCGCGTCCTGCGACTCGACCGCTTGCCGCTCGGCCGACTCACCGAGGCTTCGGCCTGCTCGGTCGCGTCATCTGCAGTCGGGTCGGCGTTGCCGGAGACCTTGTCCTCCGCGTCGCCGCCGTCGCGCGTGTCGCGCTCGTCGCTCACCGTCGATCCTCTCAGTCGCTGACATCCAGGGCAGGGGCGACAGGACTTGAACCTGCAACCTGCGGTTTTGGAGACCGCTGCTCTGCCAGTTGAGCTACGCCCCTTCGGTCGGATCGAATTGCTGGCCCCACCGCGCTGCGGTGAAATCGAACTTTCGAACCGTCCGCTCTGGGTTCACATACGATGCGCGCCACCCTCGGTAGCCTGAACCAGCACTACAGGGCAGCGCGCAGCGCTGAGAAAACCCAGAAAACTTAGTGTACGTTACTGCCCGCGCCCGACCGAAATCGCGGCTAAGCCAGCTTGACGGTCGCCGTCGCCCGGCCGAAAATTCGCCTGCCCTCGAACTTGGCAGTGATAGCGACGACGGCGGTCTTCGACTCCGCATCGACAGACTTCACCTTGCCCGTGTACTCGATCTCCGCAGCCTTCTGCGGATCCACGTACACCGGACTTGTGAAACGCACGTTGTATTCGCGAACCGCACCGGGATCACCGAGCCACGACGTCACGAAGCCCGCGCCGAGGCCCATCGTCAGCATTCCGTGTGCGACAACGTTGTCCAGGTCGACGAGCTTGGTGACCGTGTCGCTCCAGTGAATGGGATTGGCGTCACCGGAAACACCGGCGTAGTTGACGAGGTCGCCACGCGTCAACCGAACAGTGCGCGGTGGGAGTTCGTCGCCGACCGACACCGTGTCGAAGTCGCGTGCGTGCTTGCTTGCCGGAGCATCGATCGGCGCTACAGCAGCGGTCGCGGGCTCGCCCTTCGCCAACTTCGGCTTCGGCAGATGGGATGGGGCGTCGGAGCCGACGCCGTGCATCATGACGTCCTTGACCGCGTGCTCGAGGTTCTCGTCGATCGCCTCACCGGCGCGGCCAACAAGAGTCGTGTACGTCGTCTGCACGAGTTCGTCGTTCTGATCGGTGACGATGTTCTTGGTCACGATGATCCCTGCACCCTGGGGCGCGCGACGGAACGAATCGAGGTACACCTCGCAGGTCAGCTGATCGCCGACCTTGATGGGCTTGTGAAACTCCAGCACCTGGTCGGTCTGCATGATCTGGCTCGCGTCGTAACCGGTCACGACCGTGTCGAAAAGTCGCTTCTGCGCCAGAATTCCGACCAGAGAAATGAAGGTCAACGGCGCAAGCAGGCCGTCGTAGCCGAATTCCTGAGCGGTGTTCTCGTCCCAGTGCACCGGGTGGTAGTCCTGAACGGCGCGGGCGTATTCACGAACCTTCTCGCGCCCGACCTCGTAGTAGTCGTCGACGCGATAGTGGTGCCCGACCATAGCTTCGGTCTGGGCGTAAACGTCTTCGACTGTGTCCGAAACAACGTTGTTTGTCACGTGGGAAATCTACCTATCTACGTTGGACGCCGCGTCGCGCGGGTCCGGCGTGTCGGCATCCCCACGTGCAACCGTCTACCGGAACGAAGGGAGTTAGCGAGACTCGCGGTGCGCCCTGTGGGTGCCGCAGTTCGGGCAGAACTTCTTCAGTTCCAGACGATCCGGATCGTTACGCCGGTTCTTCTTGGTGATGTAGTTACGGTGCTTGCATTCCACGCACGCCAAGGTGATCTTGGGCCGAACGTCGGTCGAGGCCACGGGACGCCTTCTTTCGAGTAAGTCTCTGATCTGGTTCGATCAGGGCTGATCTGGTTCGATCAGGTTTCGTTCATGTTGTAGCGATGGCCGGACTTGAACCGGCGACACAACGATTATGAGTCGTTTGCTCTACCGACTGAGCTACACCGCCAGGTATCTGACACTGCACCTAACCGATGCAGCACCGCAATCCAGCGAGCCCCCTAACGGAATCGAACCGTTGACCTTTTCCTTACCATGGAAACGCTCTACCGACTGAGCTAAGGGGGCATGGCAACGCCCGCACCAAGAATTATCCAGCATTTCATGGTGCGCTTGAAGCCTTCAAGAGGTTACACAGTGTGGCGGCCACACGCCAAACCGTTAGGTCAGGGGTGGTGCGACGCACACCGGCGCAGCCCTCGTTCGCACCAACGAAAACGCCCCGCGAACCTGCGCAGCGGCAGATCACGGGGCATTTTCTTCGGTGTGGCAGATGTAGGATTCGAACCTACGTAGGCATAAGCCGACGGATTTACAGTCCGCTCCCATTGGCCGCTCGGGCAATCTGCCATTCGCGTTCAGCGTTCTCGAACCCAGGTTCGAAGTATTGCTTCCTCGCGCAGAGCAGAATACAACGAACCCGCACCCGAATACCAAACCGGGTGGCCAGCGCCGTGCGCGCAACGATAACGTCGGGACCAAACAACTCATCGAGGAGCACTTAGTGGCCGATTCATCCTTCGACGTCGTCAGCAAGGTCGATCGTCAAGAGGTCGACAACGCATTGCACCAGGCAGCCAAAGAGCTGACGACGCGCTACGACTTCCGAGGCACCGGCGCAGGCATCGACTGGTCCGGCGAGGAGGCGATCGTCCTCACCGCCGAAGCCGAAGAGCGCGTCAAAGCCGCACTCGACGTCTTCAAGGAGAAGCTGATCCGCCGCGACATCTCGCTCAAGGCCTTCGACGCGGGCGAGCCCGTCCAATCCGGCAAGATCTACAAGATCACCGGCACCCTGGTACAGGGCATCACGACCGAGAACGCGAAGAAGATCACCAAGAAGATCCGCGACGAAGGCCCCAAGGGCGTGAAAGCCCAGATCCAGGGCGAAGAGCTCCGCGTCAGCAGCAAGAAGCGCGACGACCTGCAAGCCGTGCAGGCACTGCTACGCAACGAAGACTTCGGCATCGCGCTGCAGTTTGTGAACTATCGGTAAGTTTGGCCCTCGCCTGCGCTCGGGCGGGGGTTGCTGGGCCTCTAGGCGCAGCCTTCCCTCGTCGGCTCGCGCTTCGCGCATCGCTCCTCAGTCCAGGCTGCGCCGGCCCCACAACCATTCAGGTGACACTGGCCCTCGCCTGCGCTCGGGCAGGGGTTGCTGGGCCTCTAGGCGCAGCCTTCCCTCGTCGGCTCGCGCTTCGCGCATCGCTCCTCAGTCCAGGCTGCGCCGGCCCCGCAACCATTCAGGCGGGGTCGGGGCGCCCCTCACCCTGCTGGACGACATCAGCGCCACCCCACTCCGCACAAACCTGGAACCAATGCGACATTCGTACCGCTCAGCGGGACCAGTGCCACATTCGCTCCACCGAATCGCCGCAACCCCACACGGAGCCAGGGCGCCCCTCACTCCACCCAGCAGCGTCAGCGCCACCCTCACTCCGCACAAACCCGGATCGCCGCAACCATTCAGGCGGGGTCGGGGCGCCCCTCACCCTGCTGGACGACGTCAGCGCCACCCTCACGCCGCAATATCGCGGAGCCAATGCGACACCCGTACCGCCCCGCGGGACCAGTGCCACATTCGCTCCACCGAATCGCGCAGCCCTACAGAGACCGCCGCCGTTCGGCGCGCCGGCGTCGTCTGGACTGAGGAGCGATGCGCGCAGCGCGAGCCGACGAGGGAAGACGGCATCTAGGGGCGCGCCGAACCCGACCGAGCGCACACGAGGTCCAGTGTCACAGCCATCCCTACTCCCCCCGTGCCATCGCTTCCAGCCTGGCGATGCGGTCGGCCATCGGCGGGTGGGTAGCGAACATCTTCCCGATGCGCTCGCCGCCGCGGAATGGGTTGGCGATCATCATGTGCGACTGCGCCGCCAGGCGCGGCTCCGGCGGCAGTGGTGCCGCGCTGACTCCCAGTTCGAGTTTGCGCAGCGCGGATGCGAGGGCGAGGGGATCACCTGTCAGCTCGGCACCGGATTGATCAGCTTGGTACTCACGCGATCTGGAGACCGCGAGTTTGACGACCGTTGCGGCGATCGGACCCAGCAGCGAGACGAGCAACACACCGAGCATGTTCGGTCCGCCTCCGTTGCCGCGGCCGCCGAACATCGAGGCGAAGATTGCGAGGTTGGCGAGGCCGGAGATCACCGCTGCCATCGCCCCCGCTACGGATGAGATGAGAATGTCGCGGTTGTAGACATGGGACAGTTCGTGGCCGAGCACCGCGCGTAGTTCGCGTTCGTCGAGGATCTGCAGAATTCCGCTGGTGCAGCACACGGCCGCGTGCCGTGGGCTACGTCCGGTCGCAAACGCGTTGGGCGCGTTGGTCGGGCTGATGTAGAGCCGCGGCATCGGCTGGTGAGCTGTGGTCGCCAGTTCGCGCACGATGCGGTAGATCACCGGCGCCTCGACCTCGGTGATGGGTTGGGCATGCATCGCTCGCAGCGCGAGCTTGTCGCTGGCAAAGTACGCGTAGCCGTTCATCGCGACAGCGAGAACGATCGCGATGATCAGAATTGTGCTGTTGCGGAACATCGCGCCCGCAAACACGATCAACGCGGACATGCCGACCAGCAGCCCGAACGTCTTCAAGCCGTTTGCGTAGCCGTGCACTCGTGCCCCATTTCTTCGTCACCGTCATACAGCCAACGAAGCCGCCGGGTGACACAGTTCCCGGCGCGTAGGAGACGTTACTCGCGACGGCTCAGCCGACGCGCTCGATCGTGTAATCCACGAGTCGTTTGAGCGCCTCGTTCCCGATTCCCTGCGGCAGTTGCGCAAGCTCGGCGCGTGCGAGGTCGGCGTAGCCTGCGAGCTTCTCCTTGGCCAGCTGCATGCCCTGAGACCCGCGGAGCAGCGTGAGTGCTTCGGCAACGTCGTCGTCGGAATCGACAGGTCCGGAGAGCAACTGCCGAAGGCGGTCGCCCGCGGGGCCTTCTTCGCGCAGCGCGAACAGCACCGGCAGCGTGTGGACGCCTTCGCGTAGATCGGTGCCGGGCGTTTTACCGGACTGCTCGGAGACCGACGCGATGTCGATGATGTCGTCGGAAATCTGGAATGCGGTTCCGACAGCGTCGCCGAGTCGTTCGAGACGGGCGACATGATCTGCCGTCGCGCCGGAGAAGGTGCCACCGAATCTGCCGGATGCTGCGATCAGCGAACCGGTCTTCTCCCAC
This sequence comes from Antrihabitans spumae, assembly GCF_043944905.1. NCBI lineage: Bacteria > Bacillati > Actinomycetota > Actinomycetes > Mycobacteriales > Nocardiaceae > Antrihabitans > Antrihabitans spumae. Next base: position 95,053 of record NZ_JBIMSN010000003.1, on the reverse strand, counting down.
ACGACCCGTAGGTAGTGCTCGACCGGATCCTGCATCTCTTTGACGCCGATGGTTTCGCGCATCTGGCCGGTGACGAGTTCCGCGAAGGTCTCGGCGATGATGCGGACCGCTTCGGGTCCGAGTGTGGACACCAGTCGCGACGCGTGGGCGAACAGGTAGTCGCCCGCGAGGATCGCGACATTGTTGCCCCAGCGAGCGTTCGCGCTCGGCGCTCCCCGTCGCATCGTCGCTTCGTCCATGACGTCGTCGTGATACAGGGTCGCGAGGTGGACCAACTCGACGACCGTCGCGGCCGTGATGATCCCTGGGTCGTACGGCTTGGGTCCGAGTTGAGCGGTCAGGATCGTGAAGAGTGGCCGGAACCTCTTGCCGCCCGCCTTGGCGAGGTGCAGCGCTGCCTCGGTCAGGAAATCCTCACCGTCGGACAGTTCGCTGACGAGCAGCTTCTCGACCCTCTCGAGGCCATCGCGGACCTTCGCGGCCAGCGTGGGGTCGATCAGATCGACCCCTGCGACGACCGTGCTCTCTTCGCTCACTATCCCGGTGCTCGTTCCTTCTGTCGGTGACGCATCGAGGTTCACGGTATTGAACCTAGCGGTTGGCCCCGACGTCGGTCCGCTCGATGCCTGCTGAGCACCCCTCACAGCGGCTGAAAACGCGTCCACCCGCTCGGGCTGTCAAGATGGAGCCATGACGTCCTATGTAGCCAAGTGGAGCCTGTAGTGGATTCGGAGCAGCAGGAGTTTCCGATCGGTACCGACGTTCTCGTCGTCGGTGCGGGACCTGCCGGTTCGGCCGCTGCTGCGTGGGCTGCGCGGGCAGGCCGTGACGTCGTTCTTGCTGATGCGGCCACCTTTCCACGCGACAAGACGTGCGGCGACGGGCTGACGCCGCGTGCGATTGCCGAGCTCGATCATGTCGGTCTCGGCGAGTGGGTTCGCGAGCGTGCGACCAACCGTGGGCTGCGTTTGGCGGGGTTCGGCCGTGAGGTCGAGCTCGAATGGCCCGGCGGATCCCTGCCCACCATCGGAAGTGCCGTTCCCAGAACCGAACTCGACGATAGGCTGCGCCGAACGGCCGTGGAATCCGGTGCCAGGATGGTGGAGGGCGCCAAAGCGGTCGACGTCGAACGCGACGGCGATTCGGTGCGTGCAGTGACATTCACCACGGCATCGGGTACCCGGACCATTACGTGCCGTTCGCTGATCGTCGCCGACGGTGTTCGCTCGCCGCTCGGTAAGAAGCTCGGCCGCACCTGGCACCGCGAGACCGCGTACGGCGTCGCGGCTCGGGCCTACGTCACCTCCGGGCGCAGTGACGATCAGTGGATCACGTCACACCTCGAGTTACGTGACGGCGACGGGGCACTGCAACCCGGTTACGGCTGGGTTTTCCCGCTCGCGACCGGTGAGGTGAACATCGGGGTCGGATCGCTGGCGACCGTCAAGCGTCCTGCGAACGTCGCGCTCAAACCGCTCCTCGAGTTGTATGTCGAGAAGCGTCGCGAGGAGTGGCAATTCGAGGGACCGATTCGTGCGGTGTCCTCGGCGCTGTTGCCGATGGGTGGGTCCGTATCCGGCGTCGCTGGCAAGAACTGGGCGCTCATCGGTGATGCGGCGGGATGTGTCAATCCACTCAACGGCGAGGGCATCGACTACGGGCTCGAAGGTGGCAGGCTGATCGTCGACCTACTCGACGAACCCGACCTCACCGACATCTGGCCGGAGCTGCTGCGGCAGCGCTACGGCAAGGCCTTTTCGATCGCGCGGCGACTCGCCGGTCTGGCGACGGTTCCCGGTGCGGTCCGCGCTGGCGGACCCCCAGTCTTGCGTTCGAAAGCGCTGATGCGCATCGCAATTCGCGTGATGGGCAATCTGGTGACGGACGAGGACGTCGACGCGACCGCACGCGCGTGGCGAGCTTCGGGTCGCGCATCACTTCGAATCGATCGCCGCCCACCGTTCAGCTGATGACGGCACAACCCGTCGCACACGACCTGCTGGTGCACTTGCGACGCGCACGCGATCTCGCCGACAGGCGCTACAGCGAGCAACTCGATCTCGACGAACTCGCCCGTGCCGCGGGCGTATCGAAATACCACTTTCTGCGGTGCTTCGCGGCGACCTACGGCAAGACTCCGGCGCTGTATCTGGCCGAACGCAGAATCGAGCGGGCCCAGGACTTGCTGCGCGCGACGAACTTGACGGTCACCGAGGTGTGCGACCTCGTCGGGTACAGCAGTCTCGGATCGTTCAGCAGCAAGTTCCGTGCGCTCGTCGGGGTGTCGCCGTCTGCCTATCAAGCGAAGTTTGCAGGAGCAGGTGTCCCCCACATCCCGGGCTGTTTCGTGTTCATGCACGGCCTCAGCGACAGGGCAGGCGGTCCACCGACCGCGCGGACCAAGCCAGCAATTCCGGAGAAGCCTGCGGAGGAGTCTTCGGAATAAGTTGATCCAATGATTACCAACGTCTCCCTCGTCACCGTCTATGTCACCGACCAGGACGAGTCCAAGAAGTTCTACACAGACAAGCTCGGCTTCGTCGAAACCGCCGATGTATCGATGGGTGATGGGTTCCGTTGGGTGACGGTCGCCCATCCGGACCATCCGGAACTCGAAGTGACACTGATGATTCCGGGGCCCCCGCTCGACGACGGGATGGCCGACGCGATCCGGCGCGCGCTTGCGAACGGCTCGGCGGGTGGCCTCGGGCTCAGCACGAAGGACTGCCGTAAAACCTGTGAGGAACTCGCGGCCAAGGGCGTCGAGTTGGTCGCCGAGCCTGCGGAGCGGCCCTACGGCGTCGAGGCGATCATCCGCGACAACTCGGGCAACTGGCTTGTGCTCGTCGAGCGCAAGTACGTCCCTGGCGACCACACCTACACCGCGGCCGAATTCGCCTGACCGTCCGGGCGAAGGCGCGGCAAAATCAGTTCCGAAAGTTTTTCGCGATCCCTGTCGATATCGCGTCGAGTCGATCGACGTGTTGGTGAGGCCAGGCGAAAGCCGGAGCCAAACCACCGATACGTTCACTCGAAGGAGATCGACATGACCGCCACCATCGCAACCGCCATCCCCGCTTCCGCCGCCGCACACACGGTGTCGCCGAAGGCTCGCCTCGCAGGCCGCATCGTCAGCGGCGTCGTGGTCGCGCTTCTGCTGCTGGACTCGCTGTCCAAGCTCGCCCAGGTCCAGGAAGTCGTGGACGCCAGTGTTGCGCTCGGTATTCCGACCGGTCAGGTACCGGTGATCGGTGCCATCCTGCTCGCCTGCATCGCGCTCTACGTCGTGCCGCGCACCTCGATCCTCGGTGCGGTCTTTCTGACGAGCTACTTCGGTGGCGCGGTGATGCTGAACATGATGAACGAGAAGCCGCTGTTCAGCACCGTGCTCTCCGCCGCCTACGTGGGAGTGTTCGTCTGGCTGGGACTGTGGCTGCGTGACGGCCGGGTGCGCGCCATCGTTGCCTCGATCATCGGACGCTGAGTACCCCCTACACCCCAGAAGGCCCGATCTGCCTTCCGCAGATCGGGCTTTCGCCGACACTTCACCTCGAGGAGAAATGCGATGCGATACCTCACCTGGATACGTAGTGCACGCGAGCAAGGCGAACCGCCGCAGGCGCTGCAGGACGCGATGAACGCAGCTATCGAGGAGCAGATGAAGGCTGGTGTCATCCTCGAGGCCGGCGGGTTGGGCACCATTCGCGACGGAGGCGCGAAGCTGACGCTGACGAACGGCAAAATCACGGACGGACCGTATGCGGAGACCAAAGAACTCGTCGGCGGTTATGCGATCCAGAACCTGAGTTCGCACGAGGAGGCTCTCGACAACGCCCGCTGGCTACTCGACCTGCACAAGGAGTACTGGCCCGAGTGGGAGGGCGACGTCGAGGTCAGGCAGATGTACGTCGACGGCGAAAGCTCTTAGCCCTACGTCGTCGGCAGTGTCGCGGCATGCAGCGCGACGATGCCTCCGGAAAGGTTGCGCCACCGCACTTCGCCCCAGCCTGCGTCCTGGATGTGCTCTGCCAGCTTCGCCTGATCCGGCCAGGCTCGGATCGATTCGGCGAGGTAGACGTAGGCATCGGGGTTGCTACTGACACGCCGGGCGACCTGTGGCAGCGCTTTCATCAGATATTCGAGGTAGGCGATGCGAAACGGCGCGAAGACTGGCGTGGAGAACTCGCAGATCACCAAACGCCCACCCGGCTTGGTCACTCGAGCGAGCTCGCGTAGTCCGGCGTCGAAATCGGACACGTTGCGTAGCCCGAAAGAGATTGTTGCGACGTCGAATACGGAGTCGGCGAACGGCAGGTGCATGGCGTCACCCGCGACCATCGGAACGTTGCGCGACAGTCCGGCTTTCAACATTCCTTTCGAGAAATCCGTTGCGACGCACCAGGCTCCGGACTTCCCGATCTCGACCGTCGACACGCCTGTACCTGCGGCCAGATCGAGGACCCGCTCACCGGTCTTCGGCGCGATCGCCTTGCGCGTCGCACGTCGCCACAACTTGTCCTGCCCGAGCGAGATCACCGTATTGGTGAGGTCGTAGCGCTTCGCGACGCCGTCGAACATTGCCGCTACGTCGGTCGGATCCTTCTCGAGCGATGCCCGGGAGCCTTGAGTCTTTGCCACGCCTCAAAGCTACCTTTCGCCGAAAGCTTGGCGACTACGCGGTGTGGGACCACTGCGCCGCGGTTCCGCCGATCACGTCGCGGTAGTGCTCGATCAGTTCGCCGCAGACCGCGGGCCACGTCCGGTGCAGGACCGATCGTCGTGCAGCGTCACCGAATTTGGAGCGGCCATCGGGATCTGCGAGTGCCGACACAGCGCTCGGTAGCAGTTCGGTGAACCGATCGACGGGGAGCAGGTAGCCGTTTCGGCAGTGCGACACGAGATCTCGCGGACCACCCGCGTCGGGTCCGATGACAGGAACGCCGCTGGACAGTGCTTCCTGAACGGCCTGGCAGAACGTTTCGTGCTCGCCCGGATGGACGAAGACGTCGAGACTCGCATAGGCCTGTGCCAGCTCGGCACCACCGAGCTGGCCCATGAACACCGCTCCCGGCAAGAGCCGTTCCAACGACGGACGGTCGGGTCCGTCGCCGACGACGACAAGCTGGATGCGCGGATCACGGGCAAGGGGTGCCAGTCGTTCGACGTGTTTCTCCGGCGCGAGTCTGCCGACGAACCCGACGACCAACTTGTCCCGATCTGCGCCGAGCCACTGCGCCCGCAGACTCTCGCGGCGTGCGGTCGGGCTGAATCGATCGATGTCGACCCCCCGACCCCAGCGGTGCACACGCGGGATGCGGTGCTGTTCGAGGGCATCGACCGCGGCCGTCGAGGGAGCGAGCGTACGGGCAGCACGCCGGTGGATGCGTGCGGTCCACCCCCATGCTGCGCGGCTGGTCAGGCCGAGGCCGTAGCTTTCGGCGAAGCCCGCGACATCGGTCTGATAGATCGCGACCGCGGGGACGTCGAGGCGCAATGCGGCGCCGAGGCCACCAGCACCGAGCAGGAACGGCGACGCGAGGTGAACGACGTCCGGATCGAACGCGCGCAAGGCCGCCGTCATACCCGGTTGCGGCAGACCGACCGGGAGCGAACTGACCTTGGGGACCATGACCGCCGGCACTCGGTAGATGGGGAATCCATCGTGTTCAGTCGGCGCGGGAGGTAGCGACCGGACGGTGTCCGGCGCGACGACGAACCCCTGGTGACCTTGCCTTTTGAGGTGCTCGAGAACTCGGAGCACCGAGTTGGTTACACCGTTCATATTCGGCAGGAACGATTCTGCGACTATGGCTATCCGCATGGTTCGATCCTGTCGCAGCGATTGCGCAGGGTAGCCACCGTGACGTTGCCGCGAGGCGAAGTTCAGGAGAACGCTTCGGATCGGCGGGCGCGGCGACGCAGGTAGTACAGCGTCGGCAGCGCAATCACCCACACGACGACGATCACCGACGCTGCCGGAATGATCGCCACGCTCGCATTGCGACCTGCGACGCGGACCAGGTCGGGGTCGGCCTTCGAATATTCGACGTCGATCCGCTGGCCAACGGTCAGGTTGGTGGGATACAGGACACCCAGACGTGGGTTGTGCGTCACACCGTCCGGTGTCACGAAGGCCACCGCAGAGCGCAGCCTGCCTGCGGACAGCACTTCGGCCGTCGCAACTCCCCGATCGGACTCGATCGTGTGATCGTCGCGCCACGCTGCGAGAACGAGCACGACGGCAAGCACGGAAAGGGCGATCGAGACGACATAGACACCGAGCCGCACCCGTCGTAGGAGGTTGGGGCTCGAGGCGGTCACCGACGCAGATTACCGTTGGCGACGCCACCGCAGCTCACCGCTGGGGGTAGCGTCGTCGTCCATGTCACGCACGTTCGAGGCGAAGATCACTTACGCCGCGCCGCCTGCCGTCGTTCACGGTGTTCTCACCAACAGCGAATTCTGGCACTGGGTTTTCAAGGATTCCGAGCACGGCTCCGTCGAAACACGCTCCGATGCTCCCGGGACGATCAGCGCGACGATGACGAACAAAGTCGGCGGCGACGCCTTGCCCGGTCTGGTCAGGAAGGTGGTCAAAGGCGACCTCGTGTTGGTCAACACCGATACCTGGACCACGTTCGACGGCCAGCGCGCGAACGGCACCTTCTCGGGCCGCTCGAGCAAGGGCATGGGCGGAATCGACGGAACGTTCGTCCTGCACGCCGACGGCGACGGCACCGTCATCCATGCCAAAGGAGCTGCCGAGGTCAAGGTTCGCATCGTCGGAGGCGCGATCGAGCGACTCGTCGAGCAGATGATGGGCAACATGTTCGACGGTCAGCGCAAGTACGTCGAGAAGTGGTTGGCGGAGCGGGCTTAGTTCACAGCCTTGCCCGCACCGCCGCGTGCAATTCGCGCAGACCCGACCGTTCGGTGGTCACTTCGAGCACCCGAACCCCGTGGTTGGCGACGCCGAGCGCTTCGGTCAATTGGTCGGGATCGACCAGCCGATGCGGGACCCGATACGCGCTGCAGAGTGCGGCGAGGTCCATTCCGTGCGGCGTGCCGAAGACCCGCTCGAACACTCCCGCGTACTGCGGATCACCCTGCTCGAGCAGTTCGAAGATGCCGCCGCCGTCGTCGTTGGCGACGACGATCGTGAGGTCGTCCGGGCGTGGTTCGCCGATGCCCATGAGCAGCCCCGCCGCGTCGTGCAGGAACGTCAGGTCGCCGATCAGTGCGACGGTCCGCCCCGGGTGTTTGAGGGCCGCGCCGACCGCGGTCGACACCGTGCCATCGATGCCCGCGACGCCGCGGTTCGACAGCACCCGTACGCCGGGCTTCGGGTAGCTGACGAGCGCCGCGTCTCGTACCGGGTTCGACGCACCGAGGAGAAGTTGGTCGCCCGGTTCCATCGCGTCGGTGACGACAGCGGCCACATGCAGGCCCGTCGGCTTCGGGTGCAGCGAAAGTTGTTCTCGGACTGCAATATCGGCATGCGACGCAAGCTTCTGACAACGCGCAAGCCAGGCTGCACGTGGCGATCCGGTGACAACCGCGCGCGTTCCGGTGCCGACGACGTTGCCGGAGACGTCTGGCCAGCGTGGACCGGTGGTCAGGGCAAAGACTGCGACAGCTGGGTTGGCGAGCAACTTCGCCACCGGCCGATGCAGCGTCGGGCGGCCCGTGATGATGGCTTGGCGTGGCTCCAGCAGCGGCAACGCGAGCGGATGCAGCGGCGGACCGTGCAAAGGTGCCGTCGGTTCGGCGACGGTCGGCACGCCCGCAAGTTCCGGCCGATGCCCCGACCCGTGGCCGGAGATGACGACGGTGTCGATCGAGAGGTCGATGTCGATCGGTACGTCGAGCGTCGCGTTCTGTGTCGTCGTCCACGCCGCACCGTTCGGCCGACCTGCAGGTGTGAGCTCGTCCGGATGGCGACCGGGGACCAGTGGTTCGCGCAGTGGGATGTCGAAGTGCACGGGTCCTGCGTTGCCCGACCGCGTTCCGCGCGCTGCTGCGAGTACCCGACAGACCGCCGACCGCCACTGACTGTTCTGGGCCAGACCGTCCTCGGCGAGCCCGAGGCTGACCGTGGCGCGAACCTGACTGCCGAACAGTCCGAGTTGCTCGATGGTCTGGTTGGCACCCGTGCCGAGCATTTCGTAGGGCCGGTTGGCGCTGAGGACCACCAGCGGCACACGTGCGTAGTTCGCTTCGAGGACGGCAGGACCGAGGTTGGCGACCGCGGTTCCTGAGGTCATCACGATCGGCACGGGTCGACCGCTCGAGATTGCGAGTCCGACTGCGAGGAAACCTGCGGTCCGTTCGTCGATGCGCATGTGCAACCGGACCCGCCCGGCAGCGTCGGCTGCCTGCAGCGCAAAAGCCAGCGGAGCATTGCGCGAACCCGGGCACAGAACGACGTCCTCGACGCCGCCGCGGACGAGTTCGTCGACGACAACGGTGGCCTGAGCGGTGGACGGGTTCACCTGTCCAGATTGTCAGACGGTGCGCGGTCCAGCTCTGTCGGCTCGATCACGGCGACTCGCCGAGCTGCACTGCTTAGGCTAACCTAAGCCCATGTCAAAGTACGTCAAGCCGCAGGAACGGCACATTCTCACGGCCAAGGTCCTCGCATCGAAGCAGATCAGTCCGAACTTCGTTCGCGTCACGGTCGGCGGCGAAGGCCTCGCACAGTTCGCGCCGATGGGCTTCGACCAGTGGTTCCGCTTCTTCTTCGCCCGCGAGGGCCAGGACGAACTCCGACTCCCCACCAAGGCGAGCAACCTCTGGTACGCGCAGTTCTTGCTGATGAGCAAGGACAGTCGGCCCGGTGTGCGTAACTACACGGTCCGCAGCTTCCGGGCTGCAGGTGAAGGCCAGTTCGGCGACACCGCCGAGATCGACATCGACTTCGTCACTCACGGCGACGCGGCACACGGCGATCTAGGTATCGCGTCCGCGTGGGCGAGCAGCGTCGAGGCAGGCAACGAGGTCGCGCTGCTGGACGAGGGTCTGATCTACAACCCGGTGGACAACGTGGATTGGCACCTGCTTGCGGGCGACGAGAGCGCGCTGCCTGCGATCGTGGGAATCCTGAACTCAGCGCCGAAGGATGCGCGGATCGAAGCGTTCATCGAGATTGCACATGCCGACGATGCCCAAGAGATTGCCGGACCCGATGGCGCGAACGTCCACTGGATCGTCCGCAAAGACGCGCACGGTCGTCCGGGAGTGGAGGTCGTCGAGGCGGTGAAGAAGGCGACGCTGCCAGACGGACCGTGCTACGCATTCTTGGCAGGGGAAAGGGAATTGGCGACAGGCCTTCGCAGGCACCTCGTCAACGAGCGCCACGTCCCGAAGGCCAACGTGACTTTCACCGGTTACTGGCGCCTCGGCAAGGCAGCGCCGGGCTAGGCGGCTTCGCCGGTCGTGAGTCCTTTCGGAGGTTGGGCCCTCCGAAAGGACTCACGAGCCGCTTGCGGCCTACTCCGCGTGACGCTGGACCAACGCACCCAATCGGGGCAGTGCTTCGATCACGTTCTTCTTGGCCGACGGCCGCATGGACTTGTAGACCTTCTTGGCGGCCTGACGGCTCGACGCCTCGATCCGCTCGTCGGTGACGCTCAGCAGCGCGTCGGCCACCTCGTCACCGCGTGCTGCGAGGAAGTCACCGAACTCGCCGCCGCCGGCTGCACCGAAGTCCTGCCAGAACGGCTCGAGGCGACCGAAGAACTCGGGCAGCAGCTTCTCGAGCGCCTCGGTGACGATCGACGGGCTGACCTTCTTGACGGCTGCATAGCCGCCTCGAACGGCAAGACCCGATGCACCCTTCTTCTCCGAAACCTCCAGGTCGATCAGTGCGCGCACCTCTGCGATCACGGTGTCGCGACGCGACGAGTCGAGCAACGTTTCTTTCAGTGCTGCAACCACTTTCAAGCCCTCCGTAACAATCTTCGACTACCGGCGCCCGACACTATACGGCTACGTCGCGGCGTCGCTGGTCAGCACTGCGTAGCACCTGCGCAACCGCTCGATCCACCACCGAGTGCGGTCGTCGCGAGCGGCGAGACGACGCAACCGCAGCAAATCCGGAGCGATCCGACCTACAGCCAAGGTGCCGTCGACAAAGTCCGGCGTCGGCGCGACGTCGGTTTCGAAGAAGCCACCTGTCCCGAGCCCACACGCAAGCTCCAGATTCGGCAAACTGGCTGCGGCCGCGAGCCCAGCACTCATCCCGACCGCCGAGTCGAGGGCGCTCGACACGACGAGCGGAACCCCGAACGACTCGAGGTCTGCTGCCAGCGACAGCAGCGCCTGCACGCCGCCGAGAGGGGCGACCTTCACTACCGCGACATCGAGACCGCCCATACGCGCGACGCGCAACGGATCGTCGGCGCGGCGAATGCTCTCGTCGGCGGCGATACGCACCTCGGGCAACCGCCGCCTGACCTCGACGAGTTCTTCGACGCTCGCGCACGGTTGTTCGGCGTATTCGAGCGGTACGTCCGCACTCAGCACGCACAGCGCTCGGACCGCCTCCTCGACCGTCCAGCCGCCGTTGGCATCGATCCGCACGTTCGGGATGTATTCGCGAACCGCCGCGACGCGACGGACATCGTCGACGAGGGACTGCCCCTTCTCTGCGACTTTGACCTTTGCCGTCCGCGCGCCCGGGAAGCGGGCGAGCACGGACGACACCTGGCTCGGCGCGACTGCGGGGACGGTCGCATTGACGGCAACCCGCGTGCGGACCTGCTCGGGAAAACCGGTCCACGCAGCCTCTATCGCGGAGTGCAGCCAGGCGGCGGATTCGTCGTCGTCGTATTCGGGAAACGGGGCGAACTCACCCCAGCCCGCAGGTCCGTGCAGCAGCACGACCTCGCGGTGGGTAATCCCACGAAACCGGACCCGCATCGGGAGGGTGACGACGTGCACCTCGGCAAGCAAGTCGTCGAGCGCGGGCAATATCGGCATGCTGCCCATTCTTGCCTCAACCCCTCACACGACGGATCCGCAGGGCCGGTCCGCACCGTCAGACGAACAACTCCAGCCACGACGACGTCTTCTCGATACGCATGCCGCTCGCTCGCTCACCGGAGGCAGACCCCGCCGGACCTGCGACCACTGTCGGTATCGCAGTCCGGTCCAGATCCCAGTCGGAAATCGCCGAGCACAGGCGCTGCGCCAGATCGGCGCCGGATGGACCGTGCCCGATGGCGCCGAGTTCGAACCGCGGACCTTCGGGGCCCGACCCCCGCGGTCGAACCGTCAGGTAGGCCACCGACGTGGCGTCGGCCAGAGCAGGATCGCGGTGCGCAATAACGGGCCGGCACAGACCCTGCTGGATCGCTTCCGGCGCAGCGCTCAGCCGACAACATCCCGGATCCGTCGCACTCATACGAAGCCAAATCCCGTCGAAGCTGTCGCCTCCACCGATCGTGGCTTTGGACCACCGCTCGACGCCTTCCTGATCCAGCACCCCGACAAGCGACTCCGATGTAATCGCCTGGTCCGCATCGACCACGAGCTGAACAAAACCGTCGGAGGAGATGATTTCGGTGCGCTCGCCGTCCTCCTGCCCGATCATCGGCACGAACCCGCACGACACGGCCGAATACGAGCGCAGCTGTCCGCCGAGGTAGTCGAACCCCACACTCCACGATTGTCCGCGCCAGCGCAGCGGGACGACGAGCTTGCCGCCGTCGGCCAGCTGGGAGTACCACGAGCGCGGAATGTCCCACGCGCCGACTGTCGCGATAATTCTGTCGTACGGGGCACCATCGGGCTCTCCGATCCCGCCATCGGCTACCACCGTCCGGACACTTGCAAATCCATTGTTGTCCAACGCAACTCGCGCACCGCTTACGACTTCTTCGTCGATGTCGATGCTCGTCACAGCGCCGTGGTCGCCGACGACGGATGCCAGCAGCGCTGCGTTGTATCCGGTTCCCGTGCCGACCTCGAGGACCTTCATCCCTGGACGGATGTCGAGCTGGTCGAGCATCAGCGCCATCAGGCTCGGCATCGACGCAGAACTCGAGACGGCACCGTCGCGATCGCGCTTGGTGATCACGACGTCGTCGGCATAGGCCGCGGCAATCGACACCGCCGGCACGAACACGTGTCGTTCGACCTTCCGCATCGCCTGCTCCACAGCATCCGTGCCGGCGTACCGGACGCTTCGAATCCGGTCGACCAGCAGCTGCCGCGCCTGTGCGGACGACATCGGCACATTTTCTTCTGCCACGCCCTGCTCTGCCACGCTGTGCTCCCCCGCCCTCGATTGCTTCACTCCGACGTTCCCCCGATCCCCGGACCGCAACCATTTTGGCCCCAACCCGACACACGACGGATCCGCAGGGGCTTCACAGGCAGTTCGCAGGGTCAGCCACGAGACTCGCGGCGTGCATCAGGGGATTTCGTTGCTCGGCGGCTGGTTCCCGTCGATGGTGAAGCTGCTGACCGTCGTGCTCGCCGTCGCGGCTGTGGGTTGGCGGACTCGACGATGGCGGTATGTGTGGGTGCCGATCGCCATCGCGATCGGCGTCGCGGGGGCACTTGCCGCGCGGACGTATGTCGATTCCGAAGGCCTTGCCTCCGACCCAGCTCCACCGCAGTTGTGGTTGTGGACAGGGTGCTTCGTCGCGGCAGTAGCGGTCGCGATTCTCGGTTGGCGCGGTACGCGGTGGTGGCGTCGAGCGTTGTCGATTCTGTTGGTGCCCTTGAGTTTTGCCGCTGCCCTGGTCGTTCTCAACGAATGGGTCGGCTATTACCCGACCGTGTCGGCTGCATGGGGCGCGCTCACGGCCGGTCCGCTGCCCGACGAAATCGACGTCGCCGATCTCGCGGGCCTACGCGGCACGGTGCAGGACACCGGCAAGGTCGTGCAGGTCGACATACCGGACGACGCAAGCGGTTTCGCCCACCGATCCGAGTACGTCTACCTGCCGCCCGCCTGGTTCGCCGGCACAACACCACCCGCTTTGCCTGCGTTGATGATGATTGCGGGTGAATTCAACACTCCGGCAGACTGGTTGCGCAGTGGTGGTGCGATCGAGACTGTCGACGACTACGCAGGCAGCCACAACGGCCAGGCGCCGATCCTGGTGTTCGTCGACTCCGGCGGCAGTTTCAACAACGACACCGAATGCGTCGACGGGCCTCGCGGGAACGCCGCCGACCACCTCACCGACGACGTGCGGCAGTACCTCGTCTCGACCTTCGGCGCCTCCGCGAAACCCGAGAACTGGGGTGTCGTCGGATGGTCGATGGGCGGCACCTGCGCGGTCGATCTGACGGTCATGCACCCGGACCTGTTCACCACGTTCGAAGACATCGCAGGCGATGCGGGACCGACGGCAGGGACGAAGGACCAGACGATCGATCGACTCTTCGACGGCGACGCCACGCAGTGGGACGCCTACGATCCCGCAACCGTCATGGTGAAACATGGCCCTTACGTTGGAGTTTCGGGATGGTTCGAGGACACCGGTGCGCCTCCGAACGGAGGTAAGCGGCCACAGAACGGCAATTACCATCCACCACCGAGGACGACGTCGACCCCGAGTGGCTACGGCGGACACGACGACATACACGACACCGGCGAACTCGGCGCCGCCGACACCCTGTGCAAAGAAGCAGCTGCGCAACAGATTTCGTGCGACGTCCATACGGTCTCGAGTGGTCACACGTGGCAGTTCGCGACGCAGGCCTTCACGGACGCGCTGCCGTGGCTGGCAGACCACATCGGAACCGACAGCTAGACCGCCGACGCGTTGGGGTCGATGCCCCCTGGATGGTGCGGCAGCAGGGTGTAAGCGATCTCGGGCGGCATGTCTTCGGGCGGCACAGCGTCGGGATCGAGGGGATCTGCGAGATCGACGAAGGGCTCCAGCGACCGACCGCCGAGCAAGGGATTGCGCTGTACCTCCACAACGACCGCGACGACAAGCAGAATCCCGACAAAGCCGACCATGATGCCCATATACGCCTCCGGACCCTGCACACTGCGCCTCGCGCCGAGTCTAGGCCGAAGCGTGCGCGAACGCCTTACTGCTGGCCGGGAAGAAGTTGGACCATCAATGCATCGGAGTCCGCGAGCAGCGTTCCCGCTTCGTCGGAGAGACGGGCACTGACGAATGCCTTGCGGCCTTCGACGCGATCGACCCGACCTTCGATGACGAGCGGCACGTTGAGCGGCGTGACCTTGCGGTAGTTGATGTGCAGGTACGCGGTTCGGCTGATCGGTCGGCCGGCGGCGTGGACGGTCATGCCGAAAATATCGTCGAAAAGCAAGGGCAGGACGCCGCCGTGTGCGGCTGCGTTGCCACCGAGGTGATAGCGCCGGAACACTCCACGGCTGCGGACACCTTCGGCGTCGAACTTCTCGATCATCCACGGCAGCATAAGCAGACTGCCGCGGCCGGGAAGTCCGATCACGCGCCCGCCTGTGGCTTCACCCTCTCTCGCTTCGTAGGGGGCCAACAGCGCTGCGAGTGCTTCGGCTTGCGTGCGGGCCTCGGCGAGCACGTCGTCCGGCGCATCGATCGACACGGCGAGGTCCTGGAGTGTGCGCATGACCTGGATGAACGGCCCGAAATTGGGTCCGGGCGTTGCAGCGGTGAACTTCGGAAATCCGCCGTGGTGTTCGTACTCTTCGTCCACGGAGGTTTGGCCGTTCGCTGCCTGTTCACTCATACGGTCACGTTAGCCGATGCAGTTATACGGTGTCAGATTTGCCCGGCAGGTTTTCACCGAACTGCGACGCACTCGACATTGCTTCGTGCACGTGATGACCGTGACAACCAGAGGCATTACCTAGGCTGGGCAGGTGACCTTCAATCCGCAGCTGTGGCGACCCGTTCCGGGATTCGAAAATCTCACCGACATCACCTACCACCGGCACGTCGAGCAGGGCACGGTCAGAATTGCGTTCGATCGGCCCGACATTCGGAACGCGTTCCGACCGCATACCGTCGACGAGCTCTACCAGGCACTCGACCATGCGCGGATGGCGTCCGACGTCGGCGTCGTACTACTGACCGGCAACGGGCCGAGCAGCAAGGACGGCGTCTGGTCGTTCTGCTCCGGCGGCGACCAACGTATTCGCGGGCGCAGCGGCTACCAGTACGCGAGCGGGGACACCGCCGACACCGTCGACAAGGCGCGCGCAGGCAGGTTGCACATTCTCGAAGTGCAGCGGCTGATCCGGTTCATGCCGAAAGTGGTCATCGCCCTCGTCAACGGTTGGGCCGCCGGCGGCGGCCATTCGCTGCATGTCGTCTGCGACCTCACTCTCGCCAGCCGCGAGCACGCGCGCTTCAAGCAGACCGACGCCGACGTCGGCAGCTTCGACGGTGGCTACGGCAGCGCCTATCTCGCGAAGTTGGTCGGACAGAAGTTCGCCCGCGAGATCTTCTTCCTCGGCCACACCTACACAGCCGACGAGATGCACAACATGGGCGCTGTGAACAAAGTTGTCGACCATGCCGACCTGGAAGACGTCGCCCTCGAATGGGGGGCCGACATCAACGGCAAGTCGCCGCAGGCCCAGCGCATGCTCAAGTACGCGTTCAACCTTGCCGACGACGGTCTGGTCGGCCAGCAACTGTTCGCCGGCGAAGCGACACGGATGGCGTACATGACCGACGAAGCCGTCGAGGGTCGGGATTCGTTCCTGGAGAAGCGCAAACCCGACTGGTCCCCCTACCCCTGGTACTTCTGAGGTAAGACTGAAGTTGTGGACCCGCAGAAACCGCACGAGAAACACGTCCGACCCGACGGCGTCACCGACGAGACGGTCGCAGCGGTCGGCAAAGTGTCCGAAGCGCTGGAGACCATCGAACGCGCACGCGGACATCTCTACGATTTCCATCAGCTGACCGGCCACGCCGACCTACTGCTCGGCGAGGCAGCCGATGCGCTCGAGGAGGCCGGACACGCGGCGACAGCGCAGCAGCTACGCGACGAACTCGTCGGCCGAAACGTCGTCGAGGGTCGCTGGACCTTTCAGTTGGTCGAGGAGTTCGACGACGGCTACTGGTCGGCATTTCGCGAGGCGGACAAGCGGATTCGCGACGAACTGCAGGGTGGAAAGCGGCATCTATTCGAGGCCGAGATGAAGGAATCACGACGCACACACGGGCGTCGACACCACGAGGCACGGCCGATCCAGGGAGCTTGAAGCGATGCAGGTACTCAGCAGCAGAATCATCTTGCGTCCTGCCGATCACGCACGCACGCTCACCTTCTACCGCGATGTGATCGGCCTTGCCATCGCCCGCGAGTACCCGGGCGGCACTGTGTTCTTCGCCGGTCAGGGCTTGATCGAGGTGACGTCGTACAGCGGAACCGGAGCGTCGAGCTCCTTCGACGGCGCGATTTGGCTTCAGGTGAAGGACCTGGCAAAGGCGCAGAGCGAGTTGGCGGCCAAGGGGGTCCCCATCGATCGCGAAGCCAAGAAGGAGCCGTGGGGACTGCGTGAAATGTGGATCACCGACCCCGACGGAGTAAGCATCGTCGTCGTCCAGATACCCGACGATCATCCTTTGCGACGCGACACACGGTCGACTACAACGTGACGTAAACCTCCTGCATATCCGGGCATATCGGTCACTTGGTGGACGGCAGATGAACACCCGCGACCCTGGCTGGCTTTCCGTGGATCGAGTACGCACACTAATCGCGTGAGCGCTGAACTCCTCGTCCTCCTAATCGTCGTCGTAACGGCTCTGGCCTTCGACTTCACCAACGGTTTTCACGACACCGCGAATGCGATGGCGACATCGATCGCTACCGGTGCACTCAAACCGAAGGTGGCAGTCGGCCTCTCCGCTGTTCTCAACCTTGTCGGCGCCTTCCTTTCCGTGGAAGTGGCCGCAACCGTTGCCAAAGGAATAGTCGACCTCAAAACCGTGCAAGGCCAAGACCTTCTCGTGATCGTCTTCGCCGGACTCGTCGGCGGCATTCTCTGGAACCTCGCAACGTGGCTCTTCGGCATTCCATCGAGTTCGTCGCACGCTCTCTTCGGTGGACTCATCGGAGCGACGATTGCCGCGCTGGGAACCAGCGGTGTCATCTGGGCAAAGGGGTCCGACGGCGTCGTCAACAAGATCCTCGTTCCCGCACTGCTCGCTCCCGTGGTCGCCGGCCTCGTCGCCGCGATCGGCACGTTCGCGGTCTACAAGATCACCGATCGCGTCAACGAGAAGAACAAGGAAGAAGGCTTCCGCTGGGGCCAGATCGGGTCGGCGTCACTCGTTTCGCTCGCACACGGCACCAACGACGCGCAGAAGACGATGGGAATCATCTTCCTGGCCCTCGTTGCCCATGGCACGATCAACGGTGATTCGGAGATGCCCTTCTGGGTCAAACTCTCCTGTGCATTGGCCATTGCGCTCGGTACCTACCTCGGCGGCTGGCGAATCATTCGCACGCTCGGCAAGGGGCTTGTCGAGATCGCGTCGCCGCAGGGATTCGCGGCTGAATCTTCATCTGCAGCAATCATTTTGACGTCCAGCCACTTCGGCCTTCCCTTGTCGACCACACAGACGGCAACCGGCTCGATCCTCGGAACCGGCGTCGGCAAGAAGGGCGCGGAGGTCCGGTGGGGCGTCGCGGGTCGGATGGCCGCCGCGTGGCTGCTCACCCTGCCTGCCGCCGGCATCGTCGGCGCAATCTGCTGGGCCCTCGCTCACGCGATCGGTGGACTCGGTGGCGTGCTCGTTGTGTTCGGAATCCTCGTCGCGCTGTCGGGCTACATGTACCTGCGCTCGAAGAAAAACCCGGTCGACACCTCGAACGTCAACGAAGACTGGGACGGCGGACTCACGCCTCCTTCGGAAAAAGTCAAGACGAGCACCCCCGCCGACCCGGCGAACGTCTGAGAAGGGCGAACGTAGAACATGGATACTTTCCTCAAAACCGTCGACTCGCTGTGGCGCGTCGTCGCCATCGGCCTCGTATTCGGCGCCGGGCTGCCCGTCGTATTCGCCTACGGAATCAAGTTCCTCGCGGTCAACGAGATCAATGCAGACGGTACGGTCGGTCGCCGTAATCCGGTGATGGCATTCGCCGGATCTGCTCTGCTCGCATTGGTCTTGCTCTCCGTTATCGCGGGAGTTCTCTTCATTGCCAAGGACTTCATCCTTACCAGCTTCGACATCTCCCTCTTCGGGGCAAAGGCGAAAGGATAATCACGTGACTGCAGAAACGAACGCGGAAAATCAGTCGATACTCCAGACCGTCATCGGTTGGCTGCGCGCCGGATACCCGCAGGGTGTGCCCCGCGAGGACTACATCGCACTCTTCGCCGTGCTGCACCGTCGGTTGACCGAATTCGAAGTCCGCAAGATCGCCGATCAGTTGATTGCCAACGCCGTCGCCGAAGACGGTGTTATCGAACGCAGTGAGATCGAGGATGCAATTGCGAAAGTCGCGTTGGAGCAGCCCGGCGACGACGATGTCGCACGCGTAGCGTCGCGTCTGGCAGCGGGCGGATGGCCACTGGCCAATCCGTCGGACAACTGAGCTGACCACCTTGGCACTTCCGCCATTTCTCGCCAACGTCCTCGGCTGGCTCCGTGCCGGCTATCCCGAGGGCGTGCCCGAAAGGGACTACGTTCCACTCTTGGCATTACTGACTCGCAAGCTGTCCGACGACGAGGTCGAACAGATCACAACAGCGCTAGTCACCGCGGGCGACCTTCCCATCGACAAGACCGACATCCAAGTGATGATCACCAAGATCACTGACGAGATGCCGCTGTCCTCCGATGTGGATCGGGTCAGCTCCAGACTCGCGGCGGGCGGCTGGCCGACTGCCGATCCGACGACGGATCTCGAATCGCCCTAGTGGTGTCAGGCACCCCGACCGTTCCCGACGGCGATGCGTGACACCATCGAAGAGTGAGCAACACACTTCGTACGCTGGCTGTGCCGTCCGGCGATGCCGTTGCCGAAATACTTCCTGTCTTGCGAGAAGTATTGGCGGGCAACACCTCAGCGGTCCTGCCGGTCCCTGCAGGTGACCTCCGCGAGACGGCTCGGCTCGAGAGGGCGCTTGCGTCGGGTGAGCGGATAGAAGACGGCGTCGCACTTGTCGTCGCGACGTCCGGTACCACGGGAACCCCCAAGGGCGCGATGTTGTCGGCAGCCGCGTTGCGTGCGAGCGGTTCCGCGACACACGAGCGACTCGGCGGAGCAGGCAGCTGGTTGCTTGCACTGCCGACCCACCACATCGCCGGTCTGCAAGTCCTGTTTCGGGGCATACTTGCAGGCCTTCCGCCGGTGGTTCTCGATGTCTCCGACGGTTTCGATCCAGCGGCACTGGCACCTGCGATCGATGCGATGCCGGGTCCCCGCCGCTACACCTCACTGGTCCCGACGCAGCTCGTCAAAGCGCTCGACGACGCGGCGGGCGTTGCTGCATTGACGCGTCTCGATGCAGTGCTGCTCGGCGGGGCGGCGACTCCGGTCTGGTTGCGCGAGAAGGCAACCGACGCAGGTATCACGCTGTTCCGGACCTACGGAATGAGCGAGACGTGCGGCGGTTGTGTCTACAACGGGGTTGCCCTCGACGGTGCCCTGGTCGAGATCGAGGACGGCCGCGTCGTGCTCGGCGGCCCGATGGTTGCTACCGGGTATCGCGGACTACCCGAGCACCCATCGTTCGCGCGGCAAGGCTGGTTCCGAACCGACGATGCGGGCACGGTGAGCGACGGCATCCTGACCGTCACGGGACGGTTGGACGAAGCCATCTCGACGGGCGGTCTCACGGTCGTCCCGCAGGTTGTCGAAGCCGCGATTCTCAGCCATCCCGACGTCCGCGAATGTGCGATCGTCGGTGTCGCCGATCGACGCTTGGGTGAACGTGTCGTCGTTGCGGTCGTCGCCGCACCCGGTGCGACGCCGACGTTGGGAAATATTCGCGATCACGTTGCGCAAGAGCTTGATTCGACGGCCGCGCCGCGCGAGCTGCTCGTGGTCGAAGCACTACCCCTGCGCGGGCCGGGCAAGGTCGATCGAGCGGCCGTGCGAGCCCTTTTCGGGCAGTAGGCGGCTCCACCGCTCGTGCGTCTTTTCGGCGCGCCGGCCCTCCGAAAGAACTCACGAGGCCGAAGGCCCTAGCGAAGTTCCGTCACAGCCAGATGCGCGGCCCGGCCGATCGCCTGGTCGACGACGGGAAGCAGCGGGTCGGCCCGGGCCGCCCGCGTGAACACCGCGACCGCGACGGCTGTCTCACCTGGAAACTCCACCACCGCAACCTCATTGCGGATTGCGCCGATCGTTCCGGTCTTGCCGGATACGACAACTCCGCTGTAGGGAAACCCCGATCGAATTCGATGCGGCCAAATCTGTTCCGACATCACCCTTTTGACCAACTGTGTGGAGATATCCGACACCGCATTTCCCATCCAGATCGCGTTCAGCAGCGTCGTCATCTCACGCGGAGTCGTCGCACTCGTGAAGGCAGGGTCGTACACAGTCGAGGTCCGCTCGTCGAAACTGTCGGCGAGCGATTCGAATGCCTCCCTCGTCGTGTGCACGTCCATGTCGGCGCGCAGCATTCGGTGCGCGTCGTCTGTGCCGCCGACGATTCGAGTTCGCGACAAGCCAAGCTCGGCAAGAACTTTCGCCACGGACTCGAGCCCGACCATACGCAGGATGATGTCCGCGGCACCGTTGTCGGACACCGTCATCATCGACCTCGCGAGGTCGCGCACGCTCAGTTCCACTGGGTCCTGGAAGATCGACAGGCCCGTCGGCCCGAGCGTGCAGGTCGCGGGATCGACCCGCACCGTGTCGGTCGGCGACAGTTCGCCGCAGTCGAAAGCCCTGCACAGCGCCACCATCAGAGGCAGCTTGTAGACCGATGCGGTGACGACGAGATCGTCGGAGTCGACGTCGACGCATTCCGTCGGCGCTGCCGAATCGGGTCCGATCCTGCGCGCATGCAACCAACCGACGCACCCCGCGTCAGCGAACACGTCGCGGATCCGCTTCTCGGTGAACTCGAACCGAGACATCGCCGCCGACCTGCTCACGGCCGGGCTCCGCCGATCGCGCGATCGAGCGTCCTTGCGAGCAACGCCGCGTCGGTACCTCGGCGGCAGATCGTTCGCACGCGCAAGGCAAGAGCGTCCGGGGCAAACTCGACCCACGTCACGCCGGGCATCGACGCGGGTGGGGAGGCCGTGACGCCGAAACAGCGTCCGGCCGCCACCTGCGCGAGCAGTTCTCGCGACCCGTTGGAGACGATGAGCTCCGGGTCGAGACCTCGCGCACGCCAGCCGTCGACGAACAGATCGTACGCAGCCGGATTGTCCGAGCGCTGACCCGTCGACAGCGCCAGACCGCGAAACATGCGCGCCTGCGGCCGTTTTGCCGATGCGACAGGATGGCTGGACGGAACGATGACCCACCGCCTGAGTTGCAGCACAGGGCCGCTTGCAACATCGGTCAGCAGCGCCGGGTGTTCGATCACGGCGACGTCGAGCAGTCCGCTGGTGACGCTCTCCACGAGGTCTGCCGTTGCGGCTGTGGTCGTTTCGACCTTCGGGTCTCCCTCGGAGTCGACGGCGACGAGCGCGCCTATGCATTCGAGCACGACCTCATCGGTGACGGATGACGTTGTGCCCCAACGAACAACTGCGTGACGGCCTCCTGCGATGCGCAGCGCTTCGTCCTCGAATCGCGCCGCATCGGCGACGAGCAGCCGAGCGCGCGGCAGCAGTTGGCGTCCGGCGTCGGTCAGTCCGACGCGACGCCCACCACGATCGACGAGGACCGAGCCGAGCCGATTCTCGAGCCGCCGAACGCCCTGTGACAGCGGCGGTTGCGTCATGCCGAGGCGGGCCGCCGCGTTCCCGAAATGGCCCTCCTCAGCGACCGCGACGAAAAATTTCAGATGGCGGAGCAGGTCCATGCTCACCATTCAACCAGCCTTCGGAAACCGACCAGGATTTCTTCGGTGCTCGAATCCGCCCCCCAGCAGCACCGATATCGAAATCGACTCGCGGCGGACGCGGGATCGTCTTTGCATCGCCTTTCGCGGGACACGATAGTGAATTTATGAGCCGAACCCTGTCGAAGCCTGTGCGCCGCAGTCCGAAACTCGCCCTGTGTGCCGTCGTATTCACGTTGCCCGCGCTACTCGGCGCGTGCACCGAGACGACCGAAAGGTCCAACAGCACAACCACTTCCAGTACAACGGCAGCGCCGTTGGACAGCCAGAAGCTCGACGCCGATATGTCCGCCCTCGAATCTCGATACTCGACCCGAATCGCCGTAACCGCGATCGATCCGACCGACGGTCGAAGCTACCGACATCGCGCGGACGAACGCCTGGCCATGTGTTCGACCTTCAAAACCTATGCCGTTGCCGCGCTCCTTCGCGCCGTCGCAGCTGGCACTGTGTCGCTCGACGACAAGAGGACGATAGAGCCCGGCACGGTCGTCGTGAATTCGCCGGTCACATCGGAAGCAGTCGGCACGCAGCTGACGCTGGCACAACTCGCCGACGCAGCATTGACCCGCAGTGACAACACCGCGGGGAACTACCTGCTCGACACGATCGGTGGACCAGCCGCGATTACGTCGTACGCCAGATCCGTCGGCGACGACGCCACTCGCCTCGACCGCCGCGAACCCGAACTCAACGAAGCTCTGCGTGGCGACCCACGAGACACGTCGACCTCGGACGGTCTCGCGGCGGGCTACAACGCGGTGCTGCTCGAAGACGCACTCGGATCGGCCGAACGTGAGCAACTGGTCAACTGGATGCGGGCGAGCCAAACCTCGGACAAGCGGATGCGCGCAGGCCTGCCTGCCGGCTGGACCGCTGCCGACAAAACCGGTGCGGGCGATTACGGGACCGTCACCGACGCCGGTGTCGTCTGGCGACCCGATGGCACACCCGTTGTCCTAGTGGTTCTGACCGACAGCCTGACCGATCAGGCGGACGCCGCGGGCAACAATCAGGTGATCGCAGACGCCACCGCGGCAGTCCTCGCACAGTTGGGCTGACCCTCGGCGATTCCGCAACGGCCGCACACCGCCTACCGTGGCTACCATGACGATGAAGTCACCCGACGCTGCGCTCGGTGAAACGACCGCGTTGCGCATGCCGACGGTCGCGATCGTCGGTGCGGGAATGTCCGGAATCTGCATGGCCATAACACTTCTCGATGCGGGCATCACCGACGTCACGATCTACGAGAAGGCCGACGAGATCGGCGGGACCTGGCGCGACAACACCTATCCCGGACTCAGTTGCGATGTGCCGTCGCGTTTCTACCAGTACACGTTCGCGACGAACCCCGGCTGGACGCATCTGTTCTCCCCTGGCGCTGAAATCCAGTCGTACTTCGCGGGGGTCGTCGACAGCCACCAGCTACGCGGCAGGATTCGCTTCGGCACGGAGATCGTCGATGCCCGATTCGCAGACGATCGGTGGCAGCTGCGGACCGCGGCCGGAGAGGATTCGGTCGTCGATTTTCTGATCTCGGCCACCGGCATCCTGCGTGAGCCCCGCTATCCGAATATCAAGGGATTGAACGACTTCGGTGGCGCAATCATGCACTCTGCTCGCTGGGATCACACCGTCGAGATGGCGGGTCGACGTGTCGCCGTCATCGGTACCGGGTCGACCGGGGTGCAGATCGTGTGCGGATTGTCGGGTGAGGTCGGTCGTCTCGCGCTGTTTCAGCGCAGCGCCCAGTGGATTCTTCCGCTACCCAATCCGTCCTACACAGCGCTTGCCGCGCCGGTCCATCGTCGGTTGCCGGTACTGGACCGTCTGGGGTACCGCGGCTATCGCGGTGTTTTCGAATGGTTTTCGAAGGCGTTGGTGGCGCCGGGCTGGCGACGCCGCGCAATCTCGCAGGCGTGTCGCGCCAATCTCCGCACCGTGCGCGACCCCGATCTGCGTCGCAAGCTGACACCCGACTATCAGCCGATGTGCCGGCGGCTCGTCATCTCGGCAGGTTTCTATCGAGCGATGCAACGACCCGATGTCGAGCTGGTCACCGAGGCCATCGACCACGTCGAGGAGCGCGGGATCGTCACGACCGACGGCCGGCTGCACGAGTGCGACGTAATCGTCCTGGCAACGGGTTTCGACGCGCACGCATTTATGCGCCCGATGAACCTCGTCGGACGCGACGGCAGCACGATCGACGAGTTGTGGGCCGAAGGACCCAGGGCGCACCTGACCGTTGCGCTACCTGGCTTTCCGAATTTCTTCATGTTGATGGGGCCGCACAGTCCGGTCGGCAACTACTCGCTCACCGCCATCGCCGAGACCCAGGCCGACCACATCACCGCATGGATAAGCCGTTGGCGCAAAGGTGAATTCGACTCCGTCGCACCCAAAGCTCGAGCGACAGAGCAATTCAATGCGGAGCTACGTGCCGCACTGCCGAATACCGTGTGGGCAACCGGTTGCACCAGTTGGTATCTCGGCAAGGACGGGTTGCCGGAGCTGTGGCCGTGGTCGCCGGACCGCCATCGTGAGGTGCTCGAAGCCCAACCGGTCGCGGCAGACTACGACCTTCGAGTCACGGCGAAGGCAGCTCCGTTCGGCACGGATGACGTTGTATGACAGCCCCGTTCGACCCTCAGGCCGACGCTGCAGTCCGGTCGTACTCGCTACGCGCAACGTGCACATCGTCCATATGCGCTTCGGCCCACGACTTTATGGCCCGCATGAGCGGCATGAGGCTGTGCCCTAGATCGGTGAGTTCGTAGTCGACCCGAACAGGGACCTCGGCCGTGACGTACCGCGCGACCAGGCCGTCGCGTTCGAGTGAACGCAGGGTCTGGGTCAGCATCTTCGGGCTCACCCCTGCGACATCCTTGGACAATTCCCCGTAGCGCCGAGGACGGTCCGCCATGGCAGCGAGGACCAGCCCGACCCACTTGTCACTGATCCGATCGAGCAGCTGCCGGGACGGGCAAGCGGCCATAAATGCGTCGTACTCGAGCTTCGCTTCCTCACGCCGCTGTGCTGCAGTTCTTGTCGCCACGCCTACCTCCACCAGCTAAGACACCGCCAGGTACCTACTACCCAACGGGTAGCTACACCATAGGCGCCTCCGCCGCTCGTGAGTCTTTTCGGTGGTCGGGCGCGCCGAAAAGACTCACGAGCCGCTTGCGGCCTACACGATATTCAGCGCATCCAAGAACCGGGTACCGACCTCGGTGTCGCCGGTGACCGTGACGTCCGATTCGCGCCACGGCCGCCTCGTCGTCGACCACACCGGGAACTCTTCCGCCTGCGCGACGATCTTGGCAACCGTCCCCGGACCCTCACCTTCGGTGACACGCAACCGTCCCTTGCCTGCCGGATCGATGCGCCAGACACCGCCACCGTTCCCAAGCAATTTCAGCGACACCCCGGCGTCCAGCCACCGCATCTCGTCTTTGTTCATCTGCTCGACGCCGGCGAGGAGCCACTCGACGACCGCTGCCATCCGGTTGTCGTCGGTCGGCGGGACCGGACGATCCAGCGCGGACGCGATGTCGTGCCGCAGATGTAGATGCCACTCGTAGACGTACACGGGAGGTGAACACACCGAGCGGGTAGGTCCCCAGCTCACCGATCGGAAACCGAGCTCGACGGATCAGTGGCGCCAGCATGGGTCGCGCTGCCCTGATTACCCAGGAACTCCAGGTCTCGAACTCGGCCAACGCTTCGGCCGCAGTCTTGTCGTCCCGCTCGCCACGCCGACGTCGTTGGTCCGCTCGATCTCCTTGGTCCGCAACAACGTGATGAGCTCCGGCGTGAACGGCGCTCGTGCGGTCGCTCCGAGATGCGCCACAACGTCCTGGACTGTCCAGCCCGACGCGGCACTCGGGGCCGACCACTCCGCGTCGGTGAGAGCGTTGCAATAGTCCAGTACCGTCGTCCGCTCGGCTTGCAAGGCCGCGATCCTGTCTGCACGCATGCGTCGCAATCTACCCGCCGAAAGCGGACGCAATCGCCGCGCAAGTGGCGTGCAAGAACGGGCAGTGAAGGTTGCATCATGAACTTCTCCGCAACCTCAGCAGTCCCCGCCGTCGAGGCGGACGGACTCGTCAAGAAATTCGGCCAGCAGCGCGCGGTCGACGGTGTCAGCCTGACCGTCCCCCAGGGTGCGGTCTACGGCATTCTCGGCCCGAACGGTGCCGGCAAGACCACCGCCCTTCGTATGTTGGCGACCCTCCTACGCCCGGACGCAGGGAGCGCCCGGATCTTCGGCTACGACGTCGTCAAGGATTCGACAGCGGTCCGCTCACTGGTCGGCGTCACCGGCCAGTACGCATCCGTCGACGAGGATCTGTCGGCGACCGAAAACCTGATCATCTTCTCCAGGTTGCTCGGCCTCAGCCGCGCCGATGCCCGCCGCAAGTCGACGGAACTGCTCGAAGAGTTCGACCTCACCGAAGCCGCGACAAAGCCGCTCAAGAACTTCTCCGGCGGTATGCGACGCAGGCTCGACCTCGCCGCCAGCCTCATCTCGGCCCCTCCGCTGCTGTTTCTCGACGAGCCGACCACCGGCCTCGACCCACGAACTCGAGCACAGATGTGGGAAACGATCCGACGGCTCGTCCGCGAGGGCGCGACGGTGCTTCTCACAACGCAGTACCTCGACGAAGCAGACCAACTTGCCGATCGGATCGCCGTCATCGACCGCGGCAAGGTGATCGCCGACGGTACCGCCGACGAACTCAAAGCATCGGTCGGAGTGTCGTCATTTCAGTTGACCCTCACCGACCGTTCCCATACGGCGGACGCTCGCTCGATCGTTGCCTCCTACCTCGGCGTCGACGTTGCGATCACCCCCGAGGCGGGCCGCCTCACCGCCCCCATGACCGACTCGAGTGTGACGCCGGAACTTCTGATTCGCCTGCGCGACAGCGGAATTGTCGTCGACGAAATCACAGTCTCCAAACCGAGCCTCGACGAGGTCTTCCTCACCATCACCGGACACACCGCAGAAGAGAAGAGCGTCGCGTGACAACCACAGCCGTCGCAGAACGCGACACCAAATCCCCCGAACCACCCATCCGTCCCGTACCGACAGCACGCAGCATCAGCATCACGCAGACGATCGAGAACTCGTTCACGATGGCCTACCGCGGCGTGCTGAAGATCAAGCACAACCCCGAGCAGCTGTTCGACGTCGTCATCCAGCCGGTCATCTTCACGTTGATGTTCAGCTACATTTTCGGCGGCGCGATCTCCGGTGATGTGAAGAGCTACCTCCCGATCATCATTCCCGGCATCCTGGTCCAGACCGTCATCACGACGTCGGTCGTCACCGGTGTGCAACTGCGCGAGGACATGAACAAAGGTGTCTTCGACAGATTCAAATCCCTTCCCATCGCTCGTATCTCACCGCTCTCCGGTGCACTGCTCGCCGACGTAATTCGCTACGCGATTGCGACGGTCATCACCATCGTGGTCGGTCTGTCGATGGGCTTCCGCCCGGGCGGCGGCATCGTCGGCGTCGCGGCCGCAGGCATCCTGGTGATCGTCTGCTCGTTCTCGGTCAGCTGGATCTTCGCGTTTATGGGCGTCATGATGAGCAAAGCCTCTTCCGTGCAGGGCATTTCACTGCTCGTACTGTTCCCGCTCACATTCCTGTCCAACGCCTACGTCAACGTCGAAACAATGCCGGGTTGGTTGCAAGCCTTCGTGAAGGTCAATCCGATCAGCCAGGTCGTCAGCGCGATTCGTGAGCTGATGAACGACGGCCACTTCGGTATCCACGTCGTGTGGTCGCTGCTCGGCGCGGCGGTCCTGGTCGCGATCATGGCACCACTCACCGTCCGGATGTACATGCGAAAGGCCTAGTGCCCTAAGTTAGATGCGAGCGATCAGCACCATGATCTCTCGTGCCGCGACTGCCCGCTTCACCCCAGCCGCCCGGTTCAGTTCTGCATCGACGATCTCGTCGCCCAGGACCGACCGGGCGGCTTCGTTGTGTCGGGCAAGCGCCATCGACGGATAGTCCTGACGTGCTTTCGCCGGATCGGCAAGAGCGAGCAGGCGCAACCCGACGGCCGGATCGCGACCACTTGCGATGGCATAGCTGCCGACGGCGGCGGCGACGCCGCCGATCTGCGGCAGATCCAGAAACCGGCCGAGACGCGCGGCGGCCAGCGTGATCGTCTGCGCCACAATTGCTTCGATCTCGCCGGCCCGCCCATGCAGAACATTCGCACAGATCACCGCGCAGGCAAGCAGCGTGTCGTACGGACCCGGAGCCGGGCCCGCGTGCGGCCAGCCTGCATGCGCGAGTGCAGAGTCGTAGCGTTTCAGCCCTGCGTCGATGTTGCCTTCTGCGAGATCGGCTTCCGCGAGGCTTGCCGTCATAGCGGCGTATCGCTGTTTCGCCTCGTCCGACGGCCCCGGCATTCCGGTGCCGTCAGCACCCGGATCGGTGAACAGGGCTTCGAGTTCGCGACGGCATTCCTCGGGTCGCCCGGCACCGACGAGAGAGGCCCCGAGAAACCCGCGGACCTGGACGCTCTCGTCGTAGGCATGCAACTGCAGCAGGGCATCGATCGCTTGCCGGTAGTAGTCGACGGAATCCTCGTAGCGGGCCGATTGCCCAGCAAGGCTGCCGAGATGCTGGCAGACCATGGATTCCATGTAGACGTCGCCCCGTTCGGTCGCGAGCACGAGCGCCTCGGTTCCGTCTCGGAGCGATCCGTAGATATCACCGTTGTTCTCTCTGATGTTCGCGCTGATGCCGAGTGCCGCCGAGCGTGACCATTCGTCATCCGAGTGCGCGGCTTCGGCCAACATACGAGCAGTGCCTTTGCCACTCACCGGCGAAACCACCAGCGACGCGTACAGTCGCACCGCCGGATCGAGGTGTCGGTCCGCCTTCAACACTGCACGAACACGTAACCGAGCCAACGCAATCGGGCGGACATCACCGCTGATGAACATGTGCAGACCGGCAAGTAGGTACGACATCACCAGGAGGTCGGCAGGGATTTCGTCGTCGACGGGTCGTGCATCGATGTCGAGAATCCTTGGTCCCCAGGCGAATATCTCCGAATGCGAGCCCCGGACGGCCCTCCCCATGCCGAGCACGGCGAACACGGTGTACACGACCAGCCCGTCGCGTCGGGAGATGGCACTGCGCAGGACGGCAAGCAGGTTTTCGTGCTCCGCGGTCATCAGATCCGCTGTCGCGACCTGACTTCCGAAGCGCGCGCCGTCGAGCATCTGTACCGCGATATCGCACGCCCACAATGCCATTCGACGCTCGGTCTCGTCGGCCTCCCCCGCTGCAGCCAACTGCTCCTCACCGAATTCGCGGACGGTCTCCAGCATCTGGTAACGCAGTCCGCTCGGACCGTCGTCCTCGATCACCGTGAGCATCGACTGGTTGACCAGACCGTCGAGCGCATCCGCGATGTCCGTGACACCGCTTGTTCCCGAATCGCCCCATTCGGCAACTTTTTCCGCAGCTGCGATCGTGAAACCTCCTGGGAAGCGGCACAGTCGGCGGAGCGCGGCCTGCTGCGAGAGGTCGAGGAGGTTCCAGCTCCATTCGATGACGGCATGCAGCGTCCGGTGTCGTTCCGGCGGGGTCCGATCGGCGCTGCGTAGCAACTCGAATCGATGGCGGAGGCGGGTGTTGATCTGCTCGACGGTCATCGTTCGAGTCCGCGCGGCGGCGAGCTCGATTGCAAGAGGGAGCCCGTCCAACGTGCTGCACAGCCTGGCGACCTCGTCCGCGTCGAGGCGAACGGCAGGGCGCACCGCCTTTGCTCGGGCCGAAAACAGTTCCGTTGCAGGCGATCCCGCAGCATCGATAGTCAAAGGCGGCAACGGGTAGACGGTTTCGGCCGTGAGCATCATCGGCGCACGGCTGGTCGCCAGCACGGTCAAATGTGCAGTTGCGGAGACGAGTTCGGCAACGATGTCCGACACGTCGTCTATCACGTGCTCGCAGTTGTCGAGGATGAGCAGCAGCTTTCGCACCGACACCGCTTGCCGCAGTCGGGCGCGCGCCGAATCCAGTCGGGTTCGCGTCAACGCGCCCGGCTCGATCACAACTTCGCTGACCCCGAGGGTGCCGCTGATCGCGCCGATCACGTCGTCACCGCTGCGCACCGACGCGAGTTCCACCAGGACGACGGGCAGCTCTGCTGCAGCGCGTGAACCGATTTCGTTCACGACCCGCGTCTTGCCGGTGCCGCCGGGACCGAGAACGGTGGTAACCCTCGACGTCTGCAGCAATGCTTCGATCGCGGCGATGTCGTCTGCGCGTCCCAGCAGGGTATTGGGTGCCGCACGTAGGCCGATCGAGGTCGGCAGCTCCGTCCGTGGCGGCTGCCGAGTCTGTGGTGACGCGATGGGCGTAGAAACTTCGCCGCGCAGGATCGCAGTGTTGAGTTCGACGAGCGCCGCGCTCGGGTCAGCGCCCAGTTGGTCTGCCAATTGCGATTTCAGTGCGGCGAAGATATCGAGTGCGTCACTGTCGCGGCCGAGGCCGACCAGAATCTGCATCAGTTCGGCGTGTGCGGCCTCGTCCAACGGGTGGCGTTCCGCGCGTTCCTTCGCCCCCGTCAACGCGCCGGACAGGTCACCCATCGCGACGCGTGCAGCGATCTCGACCGCGTCCAGCGCGGCCAGCCGAGCGGCAGCCTCGATGCCGAGGTCGGACGCAAGCTGACCGTCCGGCAGGTCCGCGCCTGGCTCGCCCCGCCACAGGGCCCGCGCCACCCCTACCGATTCGACTGCGCCGCGATGATCTCCCTCGGCGTGGCGGTGCTGGGCGCGCTGTTCGAGTTGGCGCGCAAGGGTGATGTCCACCTGCGTCTTGCCAAGGGCCAACCGGTAGCCGGCGGGACCCATTTCGACGGCACCGTCGGGCAACGCCGCGCGTAACCGCGATACCTGGGTGTGCAGCGCATTCATGGGCGAGCGCGGTGGCTGATCAGCCCAGACCTCGTCGATCAGGGCCTGGGCGCTGCGACTTCTGCCGGGCCGAGCGGCCAGCGCCACGAGCAAACAGCGCGCCCGGGCACCCGGAAGCGGAACCAGACAACCGTCGCGGCGCGTCGATACCTCACCCAGCAGGGCCACGACGACGCCTGCGGGCTCAGTTGCCGATACCGGCGGCGTAAGTGGGACGCTCGAGTCTGGATGCACCGATGTCCAATCGTATTTGAGCCGGGGGCACCCGGCCAGTTCATTTCGTCCGGCTGCGAAGATCAGCCCATGGCATCAGCTGCTCAATGGTTGGAAGGCGCTCGCCCACGGACCCTGCCGAACGCGATCGCGCCCGTTGTCGCCGGCACCGGCGCGGCTGCATCGATCGATGGCACGGTGTGGTGGAAGGCCCTGCTCGCACTCGTCGTAGCGCTGGCACTGATCGTCGGGGTGAACTACGCGAACGACTACTCCGACGGCATTCGCGGTACCGACGACGACCGGGTCGGTCCACTACGGCTGGTCGGCTCCAAGCTTGCAACACCGACGGCCGTTCGCAACGCCGCGATGGTGAGCTTGGCCATCGCTGCCGTCGCTGGGATTGTGGTCTCGTTGACGTCCGCGTGGTGGCTGCTGCTGGTCGGGGCGGTCTGCATCGCGGGCGCCTGGTTCTATACCGGCGGCCGCAATCCGTACGGCTACAGCGGTTTCGGTGAGATCGCCGTCTTCGTGTTCTTCGGTTTGATCGCGGTGTGTGGCACGCAGTTCGTGCAGGCCGAACGTGTCGATTGGGTCGGACTGGTATGCGCGGTGGCTGTCGGATGTTTCTCGTCCGCGGTCCTCGTCGCCAACAACCTGCGCGATATTCCGACCGACACCGAGTCGGGCAAACAGACTCTCGCGGTGCGACTCGGCGATGCCCGCACTCGCACACTGCATCTCGCGCTCCTGCTCGTGCCGTTCGTTGCGACCCTTGCTCTTACGTTCCGCACGCTGTGGGTGCTCGCCGGGTTGCTGGCCCTGCCGTTGGCCATCAAGGCGAACGGTCCGGTCCGCAGCGGTAACAAGGGTCTCGATCTTGTTCCCGCGCTGCGCGACTCGGGTCTGGCGATGCTGGTGTGGTCGGTGGCAACGGCAATAACGTTGGCCAGCTAGCTGCTCGTGAGTCCTTTCGGAGGGCCCGACCACCAAAAGGACTCACGAGCGGCGTAGCCGCCTAGTCCTCGTCCGGAACCAACACTCCGAGTAGCCAGTTCACGATCGCGATGACGAGAGCACCCCAGAGCGCGGTCCAGAATCCGTCGACTCGCAGGCCGTAATCGGTGGCCTCGGTGATCCATGCCGTGAGCAGCAACATCAACGCGTTGATCACGAGCAGAAACAGGCCGAGACTCAAGACGATCAGCGGCAGTGACAGGAACTTCAGCACCGGTTTGACGACCGCATTCACCAACGTGAAGACGATCGCAATGCCGACGACGACGACGATTTCCCAGCCGGTTCCCTTGCCCGTCGGCACTTCGATGTTGATGCCGTCCAGCAGATACGCGGCGAGCCAGATTGCAAATGCGGTGATAGCGAGACGAATCGCGGTGATCATGAGGTCAATGTTGACACAACATCGAACCTTTTACGCGACCCTTCGGACAGCCGTTGTATGCGTCGGATCACGCCGCTCGATCGAGTAGCTCGATTACCTGTCGTCGCAGTTCGTCGATGCCGACGTTGGCCTCGATGATCGCCCGCGCCGCTGGACTCGGGGCACGGAGGACCCCGAGCAGCACATGTTCGGATCCGATGTGATCGTCTTTGTGCGCCAACGCCTCCCGCAACGACAGTTCGACTACCTTCTTCGCACCTGCGGTGAAGGGGATGTGCCCGAACCTGCGTGGGTTGAAGAAGCCGCGTCGTTCCGCAGGCACAGCACGATTCAGCGCATCCTCGCCGAAGTTGGCGTCCAGGCTCTCGCGGATGGCATCGAGATCGATCCCGATCGAACGCAGGGCTTCCGCGTCTTCCGGACCGAGCGGCGACTGCTTGCCCAACTCGGCGACCGCGGTGCCGACGGTATCGGCGGTTAGTCCGTTCTTGGCGAGCACTGCTGCCAGTGCGCTGTCCGCGGAGTCGATGACGCCGAGCAGGACGTGTTCGACGTCGATGTGGTCCGAGTTCGCCATCCGCGCCTCTTCCTGCGCCGTGACGATCGCGATCCGTGCCGTCTTCGTGAATCGTTCGAACATCAGCGGGTCCTCCTGTTGTGTTTCTGATGTACCGCTTGCCTACTGACTTCGAGAGCCTGGGCGATCGCCTGCCACGACCAGCCTTGCTCGCGGGCGTTGGCGACCTGGATCGCCTCTAGCCGTTCGAGTAGCCGGCGTAGGGCAAGCACGGCCCGCAGTCCGACCTTGGGATCGGGGCTTCCGGCTGCGGCAGCCAGAGTGGTTGCTTCGGTCATGACGTCAATCTACGTTGACACACATCGGGCTGTCAACCAAAATTGACACCAATAGTGACGCACGTCGCTTCGAATTGCCGCCACACCGCAATGCCGTTACATTGGGTGTACACCCGTTCACTGAAAGGAGACCGATCATGTCTGTGAGCACCCAAGTGTTGACCTCTTCACGACTGGCTCGCCGCGCCCTTGGCTCGTCAGCTGTGAAGGCAGCCTTCACGCCACACGGCGTCGACCGGTACCTCGAAATGATCGATCCACTGTGGGCCGAGACCGACGTTCGGGCCGAGATCACCGATGTCGCACGTAAGACCGACGACAGCGTGACATTGACGTTGCGCCCCAACGCGAACTGGAAAGGCTTCCGGGCCGGTCAGTTCGTCCGCGTTTCCGTCGAAATCGACGGAGTTCGTCGCACGCGCTGCTACTCACCCGCGAACTCCGAATTTCGTCGCGACGGCCGCATCGAACTGACGATCAAGACAGATCCGAAAGGCTTGGTGTCGCGGCATCTGCGTGCCAATGCCACCCCCGGTACAGTTGTTCACCTATCGCAGGCCCAGGGCGAGTTCGTCCTGCCCCTGCCGCATCCGCGCCGGATCCTCCTGATCAGTGGCGGCTCGGGCATCACCCCCGTGATGTCGATCCTGCGGACCCTGTGCGACAAGGCCTACAACGGCCGCATCACCTTCCTGCACTACGCCTTCACCGAAGACGACGTGATCTACCGCAAGGAACTCGACGCGATCGCAGAGAAGTACGAGTCGATCAAAATCGTTCGCGCGTACACCGACCAGGAACTAGGTGGCGACCTGCACGGCTTCTTCAGCCGTGACCATCTGCTCGCCGCAGACAAGCACTACGCCGAGGCAGACACCTACGTCTGCGGACCCCTTCCGCTGATGGACTCGGTGCGCGCACTGTGGACCGAGGAAGGGCTCGACGACCAACTGACCGTCGAACAGTTCACGGCACCGGTACGAACCGTCAGCAGCGACGACGCCGACGGCGAAATCAGTTTCTCGGCGACCGGAACCACGGTCGCGAACTCGGGTCGCACCTTGCTGGAGCAAGCCGAGGACGCCGGGCTCACCCCGGAGTACGGCTGCCGCATGGGCATCTGCTTCTCCTGCGTCCGTCGCAAGGACACCGGTGTGACACGGAACGTCATGACCGGCGACCTGTGCAGCGACAACGAAACGTCCATCAAGCTCTGCGTCTCTGTGCCCGTCGGCGACGTATCCGTAGATCTCTGAGCACCCAAAATCTCTGAGCAACAACCAAAACTTAGGAGGAACGCCATGACTACCACCGCACACACCAAGCTCACGTCGGACCAGATCGAAGCGTTCGGCAAAGAAATGGATGCTCTTCGCAAGCGCGTCGTCGACGACCTAGGCGAGCGCGATGCCGAATACATCCGCAACATCATCTCGGTGCAGCGTCGCCTCGAAGTCGCCGGCCGCGGCCTGCTGTTCTTCGGTGTCCTCCCCCCGGCATGGATTGCGGGCGTAACCGCTCTGTCGCTGTCGAAGATCATCGACAACATGGAGATCGGCCACAACGTCATGCACGGCCAGTACGACTGGATGCAGGACCCGGCGCTGACCTCCGGCAGCTTCGAGTGGGACAACACGATCGCAGGCGACAGCTGGCGCTACACCCACAACTACGTGCACCACACGTTCACCAACATCATCGGCAAGGACCACGACGCCACCGGTTACGGCGTCATGCGCCTCACCGAGGAGACCCCGTGGCACCCGGTGTGGCTGGGCAACCCGGTCTACGCATTCCTGCTGCAGTCGCTGTTCCAGTGGGGCACCGCGCTGCAGGAACTCGAATCGGAAAAGATGATCCGCGGCGAGAAGACCTGGGCGGAAGCTCAGGAAGCCTTCGGTCGATTCCTCCGCAAAGCCGGCCCGCAGGCACTCAAGGACTACGTGATCTTCCCGGCGCTGTCCGGTCCGTTCGCGCCCATCACCTTCGCGGGCAACGCGACCGCCAACTTCGTCCGCAACTGGTGGGCATCGTCGGTGATCTTCTGTGGCCACTTCCCCGAGGGCGTGCAGACGTTCTCGATCGAAGAGACCCAGGACGAGAGCAAGGCAGGCTGGTACTACCGCCAGGTGTGTGGTTCGGCCAACTTCACCGGTGGCCGCTGGCTGCAGATTCTGTCGGGCAACCTGAGCTTCCAGATCGAGCACCACCTCTTCCCCGACCTGCCCGCTCATCGCTACGAGGAGATGTCGGTCGAGGTCAAGGAGATCTGCGAGCGCTACGGCGTGCCGTACCACAACCAGGCCATGTACAAGCAGCTCGGCAGCGTCTGGAAGAAGATCTTCAAGCTCGCACTTCCGGGGAAGTCCAAGCCGGCCGAGCAGGTCGAGAGTGTTGTCGTCGACGAGGATCAGCCGAAGGTGACCGTCGACGATCGCAGCCTCGCGAGCGTCTAGGCGACTACGTCGGTCGTGAGTCCTTTCGGTGGGCCCGCCCTCCGAAAGGACTCACGAGCCGCTTGCGGCCTACCGCCAGATTCCGCTCGTCTCGAATTCGTGCAGCACCGCCGTCGGACCGGCAAGATCCATGCCCTGACCGCGGACCCAGTCGTCATCGAAATACGTTCCGGTATAACGATCTCCACCGTCGCAGAGCAGCGTGACGACGCTGCCGCCACGGCCTGCCGCGAGCATCTGCGCGATGATTCCGAACGCTCCCCATAGGTTCGTACCGGTGGAGCCGCCGACCCGTCGACCGAGCATCTCGCTCGCGTGGCGCGCGGTCGCAACCGACGCTGCGTCCGGCACCGCGATCATCCGATCGACGACCTGCCCGACGAACGACGGCTCGACTCGCGGCCGACCGATCCCTTCGATGCGCGACGCCATCCCGGTCTCGAAGTCGGCGGAACCCGATTCGTAGCCACCGTAGAACGCCGAGTTCTCGGGGTCGACGACTGCCAGACGAGTGTGATGACGCCGGTAGCGGATGTAGCGGCCGATGGTCGCGCTCGTGCCGCCCGTCCCTGCGCCCACGACGACCCAATCCGGTATCGGGTGCCGTTCCATCGACATCTGCACAAAGATCGACTCTGCGATGTTGTTGTTGCCACGCCAATCGGTTGCGCGTTCGGCGTGGGTGAACTGATCCATGTAGTGCCCGTCGACCTCGGCTGCAAGACGCGCTGCCTCGGTGTAGATCTCCGACGACTGCTGAACGAAATGGCAACGCCCGCCGTGCGATTCGATCAGCCTGATCTTCTCCGGGCTTGTGCTTGCCGGCATCACCGCAACGAACGGCAGACCGAGCAACTTCGCGAAATAGGCCTCGCTGACCGCCGTCGAGCCGGAGGACGCCTCGACGACCGTCGTTCCCTCGACCACCCACCCGTTGCAGATTGCGTACAGAAACAGCGACCGCGCGAGGCGATGCTTGAGGCTGCCGGTGATGTGGGTCGATTCGTCTTTGAGATAGAGCGAAACACCCCACGCGTTGGGGAGCGGATAGCGAATCAAGTGCGTGTCGGCGCTGCGTTGTGCATCCGCATCGATCAATCTGACTGCGTTGTCCACCCACTCGCGTGGGGCGCTGCGGTCACAGATCGTCACTCTCGTGAGCCCGCCGGGCGATCGCCGCGCAGTTTGGATCGCAGTTCCGCCTTGTCTCGACGACGTCGTTCGTCGACGGCGGCGATGCTCTCGTTCACGCGCCTACGCAACGACGCGAACAGCACAAGCGACAACGGCAGCGCGATCAGGATTGCGAAGATCAGGATGACGAGGATCGGGACCTCGATACCGGCGACCTTGCCGCCGCCGTAGATGACGGCAGCGATGACTGCGACCAGACCCAGCCTCGCGACGGTGTAGAGCGCAAGGTCGCGGGCCAACTTGCCGCCGGCAGCGGGCCGCTTCGATGGAGTGGAATCGTCACCTTTTGTCTCGCTCACCAGCCCAGGGTACCGACCCCCGAACCGCGTCGAACGCTTGCCCGACTGGTCCGATTTGTCTATTACCTCCCCTTTACCAACATTAGATCGTTCGAGTACCTAGGGGTATCGGTGACACCATGGCCAAGTCCCGACCGAACAGCCGAGCACGGAGGCATGCGAGATGAGCGCACCCACAGTCAGCAGAACTCAGGATTCCCTCTTGACCCCCGGCCAGGTCGCCGCGATGTTTCATGTTGACCCCAAAACTGTGACGCGGTGGGCCCACGCCGGACGTCTCGGTTCACTCCGCACGCCGGGTGGTCATCGCCGATTCCGCGAATCCGAAGTCCTGCAACTCCTCGATTCACTGACAACGGAGGCATCGCGTCACTGATCGTTCAAGAACCCTTACCTCGACAGATGCCGAACGGCCCACACGCGGCTACCCTCTAGTCAAGGAGGTGAGGGCTGTGATCTATCTATTGGCCGTCATCGGACTGGTTACTGTTGCGGTGCTGTTCTGGAAAGCGTTCGGACCCGATCTGAATTCTCGCGACCAGCCGCGATCGGTCGGACCCGATGACGATCCGGAATTTCTCTGGCGGCTCAATCGGGACGCCAAGCGGTCCGGCGGTACGGACAACAAGGACGGTCCTAGCGAACCCGTCGAGTGATCAGCCGACCTCGTTCGGCTGATCAGTCCGGCCGCACACGATCATTTGTGGCGGAGGACATCCGGCGTCAACTCGTCGATCGTCGTGATGCCCGAAAGAGCCATCGTCAGTTCCAACTCGGCCAGCAGGCACCGAATTACGTGCCTGACCCCTGCCTCCCCACCGAGCGCTAGACCGTACACATACGGGCGCGCGACGAGCACAGACTTCGCGCCGATCGCGAGCGCCTTCGCGATGTCGGCCCCGGTCCGAATTCCGCTGTCGAACAGCACGGTGATCTGATCGCCGACGGCGTCGACGACCTCCGGCAATGCTTCGATTGCGCCGATCGCACCATCGACCTGGCGACCACCATGGTTGGAGACGATGACGCCGTCCATGCCGGTGTCGACTGCCCGACGCGCGTCGTCGGCATGCTGAATCCCTTTGAGCACGATCGGACCGTCCCAGTGCTCGCGCAGAAACGCGAGGTCGTCCCAGGTGATCGTCGGGTCGCTGAAGTTTGCGACCCAGTGCAGGATCGCCTGCATCCGGTTCTCGTCGGTGATCGGACCACCGACCGACTTCTGGAAGACCGGATCGCTGAAGTAGTTCGCGACGCCGATGCCGCGCAGGAACGGCAGGTAGGCGCCGTCGAGGTCGCGCGGCCGCCAGGCGAGGGTGACGGTATCGAGGGTGACGACAAGAGCTGTGTAGCCGGCGGTCTTTGCGCGTTGCAGGAAGCTCGCGGCGAGCTCACGGTCCTTCGGCCAGTACAGCTGATACCAGCGCAGACCACCCTCGCCGTTGTTGGCGGCGACGTCCTCCATGTTGTTCGACGCGGCGGTACTCAGCACCATCGGCACGCCGACCCCAGCGGTTGCCCGCGCTACCGCAAGTTCTCCGGCCGGGTGCACGATCGACAGCACGCCGACCGGGCCGAGCAGCACGGGCGCGGGTAGCTTCTGCCCGAACAGTTCGACGGACAGATCGCGAGTTCCGGTGTCACGCAGCATCCGTGGCACGATTCGCCAGTCCCGAATCGCGTCGAGGTTGGCCTTGGCGGTCGATTCTGCACCAGCCGAACCTGCGACGTAGCCGAAGGCCTCCGGCGTCATGACCTGCTCGGCGAGCGCTTCCAACTTGGTGAGGTCCGTCGGAAACTCGGGCGTGGTGCCTCCGAGTCCCTGCAGATAGATCTCGTTCTGGAAGTCCGCGAGGGTTGCCATCGTTGGTAACCTCTTTCTACAACGCGTCGTCGAGTGCACCGGCTGAGAATCAGGCTCGACACTATCCCGTGTAGACGGAGCTCAGCAGTCAGACCTCGTGCCAGGTGACAACCGAGTCGACATTTTCACGCGCTGTGCGGAACGTGTTGATCGGATGTTCTCGATCGGCGTAGCCGAAGCTGATGCCCGCTACCACGTGCCGGTGCTCGGGTATTTCGAAGTACTCGTGCAGGAACGGCGAATAGGACGCGAGTGCAGCCTGTGGGGCAGCGGCAAGGCCGAGGCTCTGTGCTCCGAGCAGGAAAGTGTTGATGTACAGACCGCAGTCGACGGCACCGTAGACGCCGAGATCGGCTTCGGTCGTGATGATCGCGACGTGCGGCGCATCGAAGAGTTCGAAGTTGCGCACCATCTGCTTCATGGTCCGCTCGTGATCGCCTTTGGCTATCCCGATGCTGTCGTAGAGCTGCTTGCCGCAGTCGCGGCGACGCTGCCGATATTCGCCGGTGTACTGAGCGGGGAATTCGAGGTCGGGCGCGGGCCCGACCCCGCTCTGGATGTGGGTGAGGAGTTCTTTGCGGAACCGCTCGGTCGCGGCGCCGTCGGTGACGACGACCTGCCATGGCTGCGTGTTGCACCACGACGGCGTGCGTTGGGCCAGCCGTAGCAACTGCTCGATATCGCGCCTCGGAACCGGGTCCGGCAGGAACTGGCGGCAGGTCCAGCGTTCGTCGAGCACTCGGGACAGCGCGGCGAAATCGGTGGTTGTGCTCATACAGAACTCCTCGACAGGTCGGTCCTATTTCGAGACTGAACGCTAACACGACCAGTCTCATTTCGATACCGGTAGGATCGACGTTGTGCGTTACGAAGAACTTGCCGACCTCCCGTGCTCCATCACGCGACCACTGGTGATCTTCGGCGACCGTTGGACGCTGCTCGTTCTCAAGTTCTCCTTCGCCGGCGTCCGACGTTTCAACGCCTTGCAGAACACACTAGGAATCTCACGTAGCCGATTGCAGGACCGCCTCGACCGCCTCGTCGAACACGACATCCTCGTCAAACAACAGGCGGCGGGCACCGCGTACGAGGAGTACCGACTGACCCCGAAGGGCCACGCCATCTATCCGATCCTGATGGCGATCAAGGACTGGGGCGATACCTACATGGCGCCCGACGGCCCGCCGGTCCACTATCTGCATCGCGACTGCGGTGGTGCTGCGCACGTGAGGCTCGAATGCGACTCGTGCGCAACGGAACTCACCGCTCGCGACATCGAACTCGAAGCAGGACCGGGCATGAAACTGCCCGCCGAGAGCTGATCAGTCTGCGGCAGCCTTCGACTTGCGCTTACCGGAGTGCTTGCTCGCCGCGGCGCTGCCATTCCCGTTCGTGATGGCTGGCGCGACAGTCGTTGTCGGCGTTGCCATTTCGATCGCCTTGTCGGTGTAGACGCGGTAACCGAGGTGCGGCTGGTAGCCGTGAATCTCACGCGTGTCGAGGAAGCGGATGAAGTTCAGAATCTGCTTGCTGAACACCTGCCCCGGCACCAGCACGGGGAATCCGGGCGGATAGGGCGTCACGAATGTCGCCGACACAACCTGTTGTCCCGCATCTATTTTCGACTCGACCTCCTCGGGTGAGAGGTACTCGCAGAACGAATCGGTGTAGGCAAGGTAGAACGCCTTGCGCACGTCACCTTCCGGCGTCGGCTCACCGTCGCCGCCGAGATCGAGGAAGCTCGTGTGGAAACCGCTGAAGTCGGGCATCGACGTCGCGTCGGCAGTCAGACTCGCCACCTGGCGGTCGTGTATCGCTCGCTCGGTCTGACTGAGGTCGGCGAGATGGTCGTCGAGTTCGCGAGCAATCTTGACCAACACCTCGACCAGATAGGCGACCGAACTACGCGTCGTACCGATGTTCGTCATGAACAGCACGGTGTTTCGCGACGTCTTGTTGATCTGCA
Source organism: Antrihabitans spumae (assembly GCF_043944905.1). NCBI lineage: Bacteria > Bacillati > Actinomycetota > Actinomycetes > Mycobacteriales > Nocardiaceae > Antrihabitans > Antrihabitans spumae. Next base: position 53,873 of record NZ_JBIMSN010000003.1, on the reverse strand, counting down.
CGCCGTAGCGATCCATCAACTGCTGCCGCTTGAAGGTATCGCCGTCGTAGCCCGTCGGCCCGATGTAGAGCGTGATTCGCGACGGATCGAGAACGAACTCGTCAGCGGCCCAGGCTGCCATCATGTTCGCCAAACCCGACCGCAACGGCTGTGCGATACCCGACGGCCGGAACTCCTCGGGGATCAGCTCCGCCGTGCTGAGGCAGTGCATGTACTTGCTGAGCAGCGGATGGTTGTCGATCGCGTCGCGCAGCTGCATCGCATTTTCGATCTGTTTCTGGACGAGCTCGACGCCTTCGAGCGCAACCTGCCGTCGACCGAGGTCGAGCGAGGCGAGGATCTGATAGTTCGGCGAGGTCGAGTTGTGTGCCATGTAGGCCTCGTGGAAGGTCTCGGCGACCTTCTGATCGAAGTCCTGATCGAAGACGTGAATCATCGAACCCTGCCGCAGCGAGGTCAGCGTCTTGTGCGTCGATTGGGTCGAGTAGACGCGCACCCGCGCCTGCGCTGGATCGGGCAGCAGTCGCTGCTCGAGCAACTCCTCGTCGGTCGGCTCCGGATGCATTGCTCGCTCGGCCAGATATTCGTTGTAGCGCTCGCGATACGCAGGGTCTTTCATCCGTTCCCGAAGGGTCTTCGCGGCCGCCATTCCGGTGCGGGTCCGGTACACGGGATGGAACCGGGCGAACGCGAACCACGCTTCGTCCCATAGGAATACGAGGTCCGGCTTGATTGCGAGACACTCTTCCATCACCCGTTCGACGTCGTAGACGACGCCGTCGAAGGTGCAGTTGGTGAGCATCAGCATCTTGACGCGGTCGAGCTTGCCCGCCCGCCGCAGACCCAGCAACTTCGCCTTGATCTCGACGAGTGGAACAGCGCCGTACATCGAGTACTTGCTCAGCGGATACGCCTCCAGATAGGTGACGTGGGCGCCGGCCATCATGGTTCCGTAGTGATGGGACTGGTGGCAGTTGCGGTCGACGAGCACGATGTCACCCGGTGCGATCAAGGCCATGCCGACGATCTTGTTCGCCGTCGACGTTCCGTTGGTGACGAAGTAGGTGTGGCGTGACCCGTAGGCCTTCGCCGCGAGGTCCTGCGCCTCACGCAGCGGGCCGGTCGGCTCCAGCAGTGAATCCAAACCACCGCACGTCGCCGACGTCTCCGCCATGAACACATCGAGGCCGTAGAAGCTGACCATGTCCTTGATCCAGTGCGAGTTGACGATCGACTTGCCCTGCGAGATCGGCAACGCGTGGAACACTCCGGTCGGCCGGTGGCTGTACTGCTTCAGCGCGCTGAAGAACGGGGTCCGATACCGTTCGGCGACGCCGTGCAGGATGCTCAGGTGCAGCTCGAGGACACCTTCGCGCGCATGGAAGACCCTGCGGAAGTTGTGGCCGACGCGCCCGGCCATGTCTTCGACTTCGATCTCGGTCATCAGATAGAGGTCGAGTTCGGGCCGGATATCGGAGATCGAGGCGGCCAGAATTTGCGCTCGCTCCTCCGGTGGATGGTCAGCCAGGTCGTCGGAGACCTGGCTGTCGACGAAGTCGCCGAGCGCGGCGAGTTCGCGACTGGACTTGTGCGCGAAACGGCGACGGACCACGACGGCCTGCAGGTTCACATTCAGCCGCGCGGCGATCACAGCCTCGTCGCCGCTGCCGACGACGACGAGTTCGTAGATGAACTCGTCATCGGAACGCCGCCAACTGCGGACCGCCTTGCGCAGCGCCCGCTCCTGCGACTCCGACATCGACTCGACGACGAGTACCTCGAAGTAGGGGCGTTCGTTGCCATCGGCCGAAATGTCTTCCTGCTGCCCGTTGTCGGTGTTGAGAGCTTCGTGATCGTGCGCGACGTTGATCAGCGATTCGCCGCCGCGATAGGACTCCGTCACCAGTGCTCGATTGATCTTCGCAACCGTTCGCGCGAACCGGTCGTAGTGACCGGCAGTGAACTGCCGCTGCGTCTGAGCGAAGAAGGTCTTGCCGGGAAATGCCCAGAAGTGTTCGTAGGGAGCAAGTTTGGTGACGAGGTCGCCGACGGTATCGGCCAGCTGGTCGGTCGGTTTGCCGTGCGACGACGCTCTCGCCAACCGCTCGGCCGCCTCTTCGAGCCGACACCACGCATCGGCCCTGAACTGCCAAACACTGTTGTAGGCACGTGCATTGACCTCGGCCATGTCCAACCTCCGCAGTTATGACCACCACCGGAGCCGACTTCGCAATCGCTGAGACGACGTGGCGACAAAACCAACCGTAGGCCCGAAAACTGGCGGGTGAGATTGCTTTGGACAGTTATGCCCGATCTGTAGAGAAGCTTCCTCGAGAAGCCAGATTTCGTTCACCAGGCTGCTGCTGAAGCTCCACTATTCCTGCGAAGCGGCGGGCTTCCGCGCGGCGGACGTGATCGTGGAGCGTCCGCAGCACTCGGCCTTCTAGGTCAAGCCCGCGTACGAGTGCAGGCCGGAAACCACGATGTTGATGACGAAGAGGTTGAAGATCATCGCGACGAAGCCGGCGATGTTGATCCACGCCGCCTTGGTGTCGCGCCAGCCCGAGGTCGCGCGCGCATGCAGGTAGGCGGCGTAGATGACCCACGCGATGAAGGCGACCGTCTCCTTCGGATCCCAACCCCAGAAGCGTCCCCACGCCGATTCCGCCCAGATGGCGCCCAGGATGACACCGGCGCCGAACAGCGGGAACCCGATGATCGTCGTCCTGTAGGCCAGGCGATCGAGCGTCTGCGCGTCGGGCATTCTCGACGCGAGCCGACCCCAGACGCTGCTGGCTTCACTGCCTTCGGGGTGACGCATCCGCAACAGGAACATCGCGCTCGCGACACCGGAAACCAGGAAAACACCACTGCCGATGCTGACGATGGTTACGTGAATCGGCAGCCAGTACGAACGCAATGCCGGCACGACAGGAGCGGCGTCGGCGTAGAGCACCGTTGCCGCGAGGAACATCAGAACGAGCACAGGGGGAATGAGGAACACCCACATCGAACGGAACCGCTCGCCACGCATGATCGTCAACCCGACGAGCACCGCCGCGGCGCATGCCATCGTCACGAACTCGTACATGTTGCCGAGCGGGAAGCGTTCGGTTGCGAAGCCGCGCAACACGATCGACGCGAGATGCAGCGCAACGCCCACAACGAGCACCGCAACGCCCATGTTGCCGAGGCGCTCGGACCACGGTTTGCGTGGCGCTTCGACGAGGCGGCCAGGCACCCCGGCAGCGGGTCCGGCGTTGACCATTTCCTTCGCAGCGGTCTGCTTGACCCGTGCCGATGCGTACTGCCCGATCAAGAGCAGAAACGACAGCACGTAGACGAGGAAGGCAGACCGGAACGACAGGTCGCTGTATCCGGCAAGGGTCTCGTTGATCGGCAGCATGCTCAGTTGGTTCCTATGTCTTGTTCTGCTTGGTGGATCGTGCATCCGGCAGCAGTCGGTCGCACAATCGATCGAACTCGTCACCCCACCCGGCGTGGTCGGTTCTGGCCAACCCGCCAAGTTCTACTACGGTACGTCGTTCGCCATCGGCGGGATACAGACGTACCCAGATTCTGCGCCGCTTGATGAGCAGCGACACCAGCAACCCCACCATCATCGAGATCGAGAAGCCGAGCACAAAACCCTGCGCCGGATCGTGCGACACCTGCAGGTTCACAAATTCCTTCGCGCCATCGAAGCGAACCTGCGTTCCATCGGGCAACGAGGTCGACTCGCCGGGCTCCAGATTCACTCTGGCTTCCTTCGTCAGACGCTCCTGGTTGATCAGTTCCTTGTTGAGCGCGAAGAGCGACTGCGGGATACCGGTGTCCAGTCCGGTATCGCCACGGTAGATGTCGATCGCGACAGCGGGCTTCGTCATCTCAGGGAAGCTCGACGACAGCAACTCGCCGTGGAACGAGGCGGTCGGCGCGAACAGGCCCTCGATCGCGATCTGATTCTTCCGCCGATCCGCCGTGTTCGGATACAACCCACCCGGCGGATCGAACCGCATGACGCCGCTGCTCAAGAACGTCGTCGCGTCGTCGGGTCGCCACTGCAGCGTCTCGGTCCGCGTCTCACCGTTCGGGAAGGTGACCGTGAACGTCGGTGCGTAGCCGTGACCCTGCAGATAGACGCGGTCCCCCGCGACTCGCAGCGGATGGTTGACCCGCAGCTGACTGTCACGCCACGTATTGGAGGCAAGGTCGTCGCCGGCTTGGTATTCGATGTCGGAGGTGAACATCTCGGCCTGACCGTTGTCCAGATAGTCGGCCGTGAAGGTCTTCACGCGTACGCAGATCGGCTCGAGCCCGGTGCCGTCCTCGACGTTGCCCGCACGGAACGAGTCGAACACCGCAGGCGAGGTCGTGCAGAAGCCCGGACCGTCGGGGTCGGCGATGACGATCACGTTGCCCTCGTAGCCGAACAACTTCCCGACCGCGATGGCGATGAGCAACCCGACGAGGGAGAGGTGGAAGACCAGGTTGCCGAGTTCGCGGGTGTACCCCTTCTCGGCCGACACGGTGATCTCGCCGTCGTGCGCCGACCTGTTGTCGGCCGAACGCGTCCGCGAACGCCAACCTTTCAGTTGCGACGAGATCTCGGACGCGAGCTGCTGAGGGTCACCGTCGACGGTCGTCAGGTGGTGGTGCGGCAGCCTGCCCAAGTTGCGGGGCGCAGGGACGGGCGGGGTCCGCAGTGCGCGCGCATGGTCTACGCACCGCGGAACGATGCACCCGACCAGCGAGATGAACAGCAACGCGTAGACCGCCGTGAACCAGAAGCTGCCGAACACATCGAAGAGTTCGAAGCGGTCCATCAGCGGTCCGAGCGACGGGCGGTCGGCGATGTACTGCTCGACCTTCTGCGTGTTGAGACTGCGCTGCGGCAGCAACGCCCCCGGTATCGCGGCCAGGGCAAGCAGGAAGAGCAGGACCAAGGCGGTCCGCATGCTGGTGAGTCCGCGCCAGGTGTTGCGGACGAGTGCGATCCCGCGGCCGGGCAGGGACTGGCGGGGCGGTCGCGTCGGCTCTCTGGTCAGAGTGTCAGTCATATCGAGGGTTCTGTCATATCGGCAACGTCACGTCGGAGACGAAGGCGTCACGCACCCAGCTGACGAACTGATCCCAGACGCCCGTGACGAGCGCGATGCCGACCGCGACAAGCAGGACACCACCGAAGATCTGGATTGCACGCGCATTACGACGCAGCCAGCCGACGCCTCGCAACGCTTTCGCCGACCCGAACGCAAGGATGATGAACGGCAACCCGAGGCCGAGGCAGTACGCGACGATGAGGCTCACGCCACGAGCTGCCGTCGTACCCTCTGTTCCCGATGCAACCGAGATCACCCCGGCGAGGGTCGGGCCGAGGCACGGGGTCCAGCCGAGTGCGAACACCGCGCCGAGCAGCGGTGCGCCGACGAGGCTGCTGACGCGTCGCGGCTCGAATCGGACGTCACGTTGCAGGGCAGGAACGAGACCGACGAACACAAGTCCCATCAGGATGGTCACCACACCGCCGACCCGTTGCAGCACCTCCCGGTTGACCGAAAGTGATTGCGTCACACCGAAAACCGTTGCGGTCGCAAGGACGAACACAACCGTGAAGCCCGCGACGAAGAGGGCGGAGGCGCCGACGACGCGAGCGCGTCCGGTTCGGACCTTCGTCTGTACGGCTTCGGCAGGGGTCACCGGCGGCGCGTCGGCGCCGACCACTCCCGCGAGGTAGGACAGGTAGCCCGGAACCAACGGGACCACACACGGCGACGCGAACGAGACGAGGCCCGCAAGCACACAGGCACCGAGCGCAAGGATGAGCGGACCGCTCGCCGCAGTCGACCCGAACGTGTCACCGACACCGGCAAGGACGGTCATGCAGCTTCTCCGGCGAGGCGTTCGACGGTCGGCTGCAAGTCCTCCGCAAGCAGTTCACGCAGATAGACAGCGGCGACGCGATGCTGCCGATCGAGAACGAGGGTGGTGGGGATGACGCTGGTCGGGAAGTTGCCGCCGAGTGCGATCAGGGTCCGCATGGCGGGGTCGTAGATCGACGGGTAGCCGACCTTGTTGTCGATGACGAAGTCCTGCGCCTTGTCCTTCTGACCGTCGCGCACGTTGATGCCGAGGAAGGCGACACCGCTGTCTTTGGTTGCCTCGTAGACCTTTTCGAGGTCGTCGGCTTCACCTCGACAGGGTCCACACCATTGGCCCCACAGATTGATGACGACGACTTTGCCTTCGAAATCCGAGAGCGACGTCGTCTTGCCCTCGACCATGAGGTCGGGTCCGGAGAGGTCGCCGATGGACCCGCGGTCGCCTGCCGGGTCGTAGTAGATCTCGGTCTTGCCACCGGGTGAAACGAAGTCGAAGGTGCCACCTTGCGCCACTGCGTCGGTGCCTGTGGAACAGCCGCTGATAACAAGCGCCGCCAGGAGTAGGCAGCAAGCTGCTCGTGAGTCTTTTCGGAGGGTCCGCCCTCCGAAAAGACTCACGAGCGCGAAGCGCCTCATGCTCCCGTCACCCTCGGATCCGAGCTGCCCGCAGGCTCCGAGTACACGATGTCGACCAGGGTGTCGCCCTCGTAGACCAGCGACGTCAACGACGCCAGACCGCACTGACGCTGCCGCGGATCGTGCCAGAGTCGGTCGCCCTGCAGGAACCTGCGCAAGGTCCACACCGGCAACTGATGCGAGACGAGAACGACCTCGTGCCCGACCGCTTCCACCCGAGCCTTGTTGACCGCAGCCAACATTCGGTGCGCGATCTGCAGGTAGGGCTCACCCCACGACGGCGTGAACGGATCGCGCAGCTTCCACCAGTGCCGCGGCTTGCGGAGTGCACCGTCGCCGACGGCGACCCGCAAACCCTCGAACGTGTTGCCAGCCTCGATCAGGTCTTCATCGGTCTGGATCTCGACGCCGTGGGCCGCCGCGATCGGGCCGGCAGTCTCCTGCGCGCGTTGCAAAGGCGACGCGATCACATGGCTGATGTCGTGATGGGCAAGCGCAGCACCAACTGCCGCGGCTTGCGATCGTCCGGTCACGGACAACCCGAAGCCGGGGAGCCGGCCATACAGAATGCCCTTCGGATTGTGCACTTCGCCGTGGCGAAGGACGTGCACGATCGTCTTGGTGTCGGCCTGGTCGTTACGAGTCACGTCTGGGTCCCTCAGGTGTCGGTCGGGTCGGTCGCTGCCGCTGCAGCCTCGGCGGCAGCGGGCAGGGCGTCGGCAATGATCGAGAAAGCGTCGTCGTCGAGCGCGGCAGAGACGAACCAGGCCTCGAACGCACTCGGCGGCGGGTAGACCCCACGCTCGAGCAACGCGTGGAAGAAGGCTGGGAAGCGCCACGTCTGCGCCGCTTTCGCGCCGGCATAGTCGACGACGGGTCGATCGCTGAAGAACACGCTCACCATGTTGCCTGCGAACTGGACTCGGTGGGTGACGCCCGCTGCGGTGAGTGCATCACCCAGCATGGTGCCGAGCCGCTGCGAGTTGCGGTCGAGTGCGTCGTAGACGGCCTGATCGGCGTTGCGCAGCGTCGCCAGACCAGCGGCGACGGCGACGGGATTACCCGAAAGTGTGCCTGCTTGATACACCGGACCGGCAGGTGCGAGGCGGCTCATGATCTCGCTGCTTCCGCCGAATGCTGCGGCAGGCAGGCCGCCCGACATCACCTTGCCGAACGTGTAGAGGTCGCCCGCGACGCCGTCGACACCGAACCAGCCGGACGGACTGACGCGAAAACCCGTCATCACCTCGTCCATGATCAGCAGTGCGCCGTGCGCTTTGGTCAGCCTGGCAAGCCCCTCGTTGAAACCTGGCACAGGTGCAACAGCACCCATGTTGCCTGCCGCAGCCTCGGTGATGACGCACGCGATCTCACCCGGATTTGCTGCGAACGCTGCGGCGACGGCATCGAGGTCGTTGTACGGAAGGACGATCGTGTCCTCGGCTTGAGCGCCCGTGACGCCTGGTGAGGTCGGCAGTCCGAGTGTCGCGACGCCCGAACCCGCTTCGGCGAGCAATGCGTCGACGTGGCCGTGGTAGCAACCCGCGAACTTGACGATCTTGCTGCGCCCGGTGAATCCACGAGCCAGCCTGACCGCACTCATCGTCGCTTCGGTACCGGAGTTGACCAGGCGAACCTGCTCGACGGGTGCAACGCGTTCGACGATCGCTTCGGCGAGTTCGATCTCGGCCTCGGTCGGGGCGCCGAACGAAAGACCCGAGGTGGCAGCTCGTTGCACAGCCTCGACGACGGCCGGATGCGCGTGCCCCAGAATCATCGGGCCCCACGAACAGATGAGGTCGACGTAGGTGTTGCCGTCTGCGTCCGTCAGCCGTGAACCTGCGGCCTTCGCGATGAAACGCGGTGTGCCGCCGACCGACTGGAACGCCCGAACCGGGGAGTTGACGCCACCAGGGATAACTGCGCTGGCACGATCGAACAACCGAGCTGAATTGGCGGTGGAGACAGTCACGACACCCAGTGTCTCATCGAAAGCAAATCGTCTCCGACAGGGTGTAGTTGTCTCCCGGGCCTACCCTTGTTTCCATGACCGAAGACACATCGGTTTCGAAGGATCCGAGCAAGGATCCGACCCTGTACGACTGGGCCGGTGGGGGTCCGGCGTTTCGACGCTTGATCGATGCCTTCTACGACCGCGTCGAGCACGACGACCTGATCGCTCCCCTGTTTCCCGGCGGCGTCAGCGAAGAGCATCGCGCGCACGTGACGACCTGGTGGTGCGAGGTGTTCGGTGGTCCGGCGACCTATACCGCAGAGCTCGGTGGGTACGAGCGGATGCTGGCCCATCACGTCAACCTCGGCATCACGGCCGAACAGCGCCATCGCTTCGCGTCGACGATGAGCCTCGCCGCCGACGACGCTGGACTGCCCGACGACCCGGAGTTCAGGTCGGCGTTTATGGCCTATGTCGAGTGGGGCACGCGACTTGCGATGCACAATTCGCAGCCCGACGCACCGGTCGTCCCGCACGCACCCGTTCCGCGCTGGGGTTGGGGCGTCGCCCCGCCGTATTTCGGCTAGCAGCTTGCGGCGCGAGGGCGCCCCTCACACCATCCAGCGAGGTCAGGGCGACCCTCACGCTGGCTTGGTGTGCCTGCGCAGTTCGTAGCGGGCGATCGAGCGCTTGTGCACCTCATCGGGTCCGTCGGCGAGGCGCAACGTACGGATGTGCGCATAGGCCATCGCGAGCGGGAAATCGTCGGTGACGCCACCGCCGCCGTGGACCTGGATCGCACGGTCGATGATCTTCAGCGCGACGTTGGGAGCCGCGACCTTGATCGCTGCGATCTCGACGCGAGCCGCCTTGTTGCCGACCGTGTCCATCATGTGGGCTGCCTTGAGGCACAGCAGACGGACCATCTCGATGTCGATACGCGCTTCGGCGATCCAGTCCTGAATGTTGGCTCGCTCGCTCAGCGGCTGACCGAAGGTGACCCGCGAGGACGCCCGCTTGCACATCAATTCGAGTGAGCGCTCCGCGATGCCGATCGCCCGCATGCAGTGATGGATCCTGCCCGGTCCGAGGCGTGCCTGGCTGATCGCGAAACCTTCGCCCTCGCCGGACAATACGTCCTCGAGCGGGACGCGGACGTCGTTGAAGGTGATCTCCGCATGGCCCTCGCGGTCCTGGTACCCGAAGACCGGCAGGTTACGCACGACCGTCACGCCGGGTGCGTCGATCGGCACGACCATCATCGATTGCTGGCGGTGCGTCGCTGCGCTCGGATCGGTCTTGCCCATCACGATGAGGACCTTGCAGTTCGCGTGCATTGCGTTGGACGCGAACCACTTTCGGCCGTTGAGCACGTAGGCGTCGCCGTCGCGCTCCATCCGCATTTCGACGTTGGTGGCGTCCGAGCTCGCGACATCGGGTTCGGTCATCGCAAACGCTGACCGAATTGTGCCTTCCAGCAACGGTTTCAGGTAGAGCTCTTTGTGCTTGTCGGTGCCGAAGAGGGTGAACACCTCCATGTTGCCGGTGTCGGGCGCCGAACAGTTGCACGCCTCGGGCGCAATGTGGCTGCGCCCCATGATTTCTGCCAGCGGAGCGTATTCGAGGTTGGTGAGCCCCGGCCCCCACTCCTCGTGCGGATGGAAGAGATTCCACAGTCCGCGCTTGCGGGCTTCGGCCTTGAGTTCTTCGAGGATCGGCGGGTGGAAGTGCGGATCGCCCGCCTCGCGCATCTGCTGGTCGTAGACCGATTCCGCCGGGTACACATGCTCGTCCATAAACGCCAGCAGGTCGGCCTGGTATTTCAGGCTGCGGGCACTTGCCTCGAACATGGAAATCTCCTCTGTGTCGATTGCTCGAAACGTACTTGAATCTGACGTCAAGTTCAAGTTCGATCCGGAATGCGCAGCGCATTCGTCCAGATCCGGGTCGCTGTGAACACCAACTGCTCGAACGTCGCCGAATCGCCTGGTCCGTCGCCGACGACGAACGCGCCGTAGGCGAGCCGACTGATCATCGATGACAACGCGCGCGACGCGAGCTCCGCATCCAACTCACGGTCGGCGAGCCCGCGGCGTTGCAGGTCCGCGATCGAACGTGCATTGCGCTGAACGAACGCATCGCTGCGACGGCGTCGCAGCTCGCGAAATGCCGGATCGACGTTGGACACCTGCTCGAGGAGACCCATCAGCCGCGAATTGCGTTGGTAAGCCTCGAAGTACGCCCGATTGCTCGCCTCGATCACTGCATGCGGATCGTCAGCGGGAGCGACGCGTCCGGTGCCGGGATGCAGCATGTCCTCCTGCGCGATCTCGAGGACCGCGGCGAGTATTTCGTCCTTGCCCGCGAAGTAGGTATAAAACGAGCCGGTCGCACAGTTGGCTTCTTTTGCGATGTCGGTCAGTCGCGCATCGACGTAACCGTCACGCTCGAAGACGACCCGCGCCGCCTCGATCAGCGCAGCCCGCGTCCGATTACCCCGTTGGGTCGCCGGCGGCTCACGAAGCAGCGATGCCCGCGCGAGCGACGGCGGCACAACGGAGTCGGACTCGGCATCCGGCCGTTGCACTGACATGTCGCTACTTATACGTGAATCGTCCCTCGAGTCCAAGGACGGTCGAGTGCGGCAACTCACCTTCACCGGACCTCCCGGCGCGCTAACGTTGAAGGTATGGCCATCGCAGACCACCTCCGCAAGACCCTCGACGGACCTTGGCACGAACTGCGCGAGAAGTCCCGCGTGGATCTGAACCGCCCGGAATTTCTCCCTCACTACACCCCCGACCTGGCCGAGGCTCGCGCGAAGGCGCTGTCGCAGATGCAACTCCTTGCGGCAGAGGGCTACGCAGGCAGCGCGTTCAGCGTGGAGCACGGCGGCACCGGCAACGTTGCGGGCGCCGTCACCAGCGTCGAAATGCTTGCGATGTCGGACCTTTCGCTGATGGTGAAGGCCGGCGTCCAGTGGGGCCTCTTCGGTGGTGCGATCGAAAACCTCGGCACCAAGCGCCATCACGATCTCTACGTGAAGCCGTTGATCGATCTCGACCTGCTCGGCTGCTTCGCCATGACCGAGACCGGTCACGGCAGCGACGTCCAAGAACTCGAGACGACCGCGACCTACGACCACGAGACACGTGAATTCGTCGTGCACAGCCCGACGCCGTCCGCACGCAAGGACTACATCGGTGGTGCGGCCCAACATGCCCGTGTCGCAGCGGTTTTCGCGCAACTCGTGATCGACGGCGAGTCCAAGGGCGTGCACTGCTTCGTGGTCCCCATCCGCGACGAGGACGGCAAAGACCTGCCGGGCGTCACCACGTCGGACTGCGGTTACAAGGGCGGACTACCCGGCGTCGACAACGGCCGCATCATGTTCGATCAGGTCCGCATCCCGCGTGAGAACCTCCTCAACAAATACGGCGACGTCAGCGAGCACGGCAACTACTCGTCGGCGATCGACAACACCAATCGCAGGTTCTTCACCATGGTCGGCACGCTGGTGCGCGGTCGCGTGACCGTCGGTGGTTCCGCCGCCGCCGCGACGAAGGTCGCGTTGACCATCGCGACCCGATATGCGTTGCAGCGCAGGCAGTTCAACGCGCCCAAGAGCGACGAAGAAGTTCTGATCATGGACTACCTCGCGCACCAGCGCAGATTGTTCCCCCTGATCGCGCAGTCCTACGCACTCGGCTTCGCGCAGAACGAACTGATCGGGAAGCTGCACAAGATTCAGACCTCCGACGACGCGGACCCGCACGAACAGCGCGAACTCGAAGGTCGCGCTGCGGGACTCAAAGCCGCCAACACCGAACATGCGACGCGCGCGATTCAGGAATGTCGTAAAGCCTGCGGTGGCGCCGGCTACCTGACGGAGAACCGCCTGGTCGCGTTGAAGGCCGACACCGACGTCTTCACGACGTTCGAAGGCGACAACGTCGTCCTGACGCAGTTGGTCGCGAAAGAACTGCTGACCGGTTACGCCGACGAGATTCACGGCATGAGCCCGGTCGAATGGATGAAGTTCGCGACCGTGACCGTCGGCGATCTGGTCAAGAAACGCACGGCCGCAATCCAAATCTTGCAGACCATCATCGACACGCGGCAGGACAACGAAGAGGAAGGCAGCCTCTTCAACCGCGGTACTCAGCTCGGCATGTTCGAGGACCGCGAAGAATATCTGCTGAGCACCGCCGCACGTCGCCTGCAGGGTGCGTCCAAGCGCGAAGACGACCCGTTCGATGCGTTCAACTTCGTGCAGGACCACGTCCTGCACGCCGCTCGTGCGCACATCGATCGTGTTGTCCTGGAAGCATTTATCGGCGGTATCGACACCTGCGCCGACCCCGAGACCAAGGAACTGCTCAACGATCTGTGCGACCTGTACGCACTGTCCATCATCGACGAGGACAAAGCCTGGTTCATGGAGCACCGCTACCTCTCGGTGGAACGAGCGAAGGCAGTGACACGGGCGATCAACGATCGCTGCCGGGTGCTGCGTCCTCATGCACGCGAACTGGTCGACGGTCTCGGCGTTCCCGAGTATCTGCTCGGCGCCGCAATGCTGGAACACTAGGCGGCTATGCCACTCGTGAGTCCTTTCGGAGGGCCCGCCCACCAAAAGGACTCACGAGCCGCTTGCGGCCTACGTCAGCAGGGCGAGAGCCCGGCACGGACCCCCTGACCCGCCAGCGTGTTTGGGGGCACCGATCACGACGGTCGCACCAGCAGCGGGTACCGCGGCCAGATTTGCGAGTGCTTCGACGCCGTATCTGCCTGCGCCGAGTACGGCTACGTGTGTGCCGTAGTCGGTGCTGCTCGAACGATCGATGCTGAGCGTGTCGACCCCGATTCCTACGACGTTGCGTTGCTCGACGAGGAACGTCGCGGCCTCGGGCGCGAAGCCAGGTGCATGTGGGATGCCGAGTGCATCCTGGTTCACGAAGGTGCGCGGATCGCTCAGCCGCGCTTCCCATCCCGAATACATGGCGACAAAGCCGCGATCCGGGATGCGTCCGTGCGCGGCCTCCCACACTTCGAGGTCGGCGATGGTCAGCACAGCGTCGGGGTCGACTGCGGCGCGCGCAGCGATATCCACGACGACCAACGGTGCGACGAGGTCTTGGGCGGCGATGCGTTCGGTCGTCAAACCGCCGGTGATCTTGTGGGCAGGCGCGTCGATATGCGTGCCGATGTGCTCGGAGAATTGCAGTTTGTTGATGTAGAAACCGCCGCGATCGATCGATCCGACAGCGCTCATCGCGAACGGTTCGTCACCCGGCCACACCGGAAACCCAGTACTGAGAATGTGTGTCAGGTCGACGACCTCGCCGCTCGCGAGTTCTTTCGCGCCTGCAGGTGCCGCCATCGAGACTGCGCCGACCGCAACCGATCCGACCGCTCCGAGCAGCGCGCGGCGGCTCATCGCAGCCGCCCGCCGAGTCACCTGCTTGTGCACGTGCGCCATAACCGCGGGAGAGCACACGGCGTCAGCTCCTCGGGGTGAGCAGCAGGACCTGGTCGTCCTTGCCGTTGTCGGTGGTGATCAGCAGCGACCCGTCCGCAGTAGCGGTGGCGGAGCGCAGCCTACCGAACTGGTTCTCCAACGCCACCGCGGTGTGCACAACGCTGCGACCGTCCTCAGCGAGCTTCAGGAACACCATCTTCTTGCCCTGCTGTGTCGGAATCGCAAGGGCCCCTTCCCATTCGCCCCAGCCCGAGCCGGCGACGAAGGTGCCACCCGGCGTGGCCAACGTCGGTGCGCCCGAACTCCACACCGCAGGAATCGCGCCGGGCACCCGAATCGGATCGGTCATCGGCACGGTTTCGTTGTAGAAAAACGGAATCAGGTCGGGGCTGTAGCCGTAGTTGCCGCCGGACTGCAGCAGGTTCACTTCGTCGTCGCGGTCGGTGCCCTGCTCGATCGCATAGATGCGCCTGGTCCCCGGTTGCACTGCCAGCCCCTGTGGGTTGCGATGACCTCGGGTGAACACCGGGCTGCGCGGATCAGGGTTTCCCGCTGCGGGAGACCCGTCGGCGTTGATGTGAAGAACTTTGCCGCCGAAGGAATTCGGATCCTGCGGGACCGAAGGGCTCGCTGCATCGCCGGTTCCGACGTACAGCGTGCCGTCGGCGGCCGCAAGCACTCGGCACCCGTCGTGGCGACCTTCCGGTCCCACGGGAATCCCCGCGAGAACGGTCGCACCCCTCGTCAAGGTCGTCCACCCGACATCGACCGTCCAAGCGACGACACGGATGTCGGTCCCCGCCGCGTCGCGGTGCCCTTGGCAGGTGAGCAGAGTTCGGGTCGAGCTGAAGTCGGGTGCCAGGGTCAATCCCATGAGCCCGGTCTCGCCCTCGACATAAAGATCGGTGAGATCGGCGGCCAGTTGCTCCACGCTGCCGTCGGGCCGCTTGACCACGAACCTGCCACCGCGCTCGCCGGTGATGACTGCCCCATCCGGCGCCTGGGCCACATCCCACGGCTTCTTCAGGCCGGTGATCGCCGTTGTGATGAGCAGAGCGGGCAAGGGCGGCGCGGGCTGTGCCGACGCGACGGAGGTGTGGCACAGCGCGACGACGAGCGCGAATACTTGAGCACACACCACAACAAGTATCGATCGCCGCATCAGCACGCCCCTCGGCATCGGTTCAGATCGCGATCAACCTATCCGACAAATGGCGAGGCGGCCACGCGGGTCGTGAGTCTTTTCGGAGGGCCCGCCCACCAAAAGGACTCACGAGCGGCGCAGCCGCCTTTACGAACGAACGAGACGCGCGATCGCGTCGGAGGCTTCCTTCACCTTCGCATCGGCCTCGGGTCCGCCTTCGCGCGCTGCTGCAACGACGCAACCCGCGAGGTGGGCATCGAGCAATTTGAGGGAAACCGATTGCAGCGCACTGGTGACAGCGGATACCTGCGTGAGCACGTCGATGCAGTAGCGGTCGTCGGAGACCATCCGCGAGATACCCGCGACCTGGCCCTCGATCCGCCGAAGCCGCTTGAGCAGCTCGTCCTTCTCCGGAGAGTACGAGTTCATTTCTCTACCATACCCCCCTTAGGTACTCAAGAGCCTCGTTCGCAAGCTAGGTCTCTTCGCGACCGAGAACGCGCCGCACACAGTCGATGGTAAGCACCCCGGCAATCAGAACGAGCAGAACCGCCAACGTGAGCCACGAGCCCGAATAGTAGGTGCCCGAGTACGGCGGGGCGCCCTCGAGAACCGGACCGAAATCGGACGTCCGCACACCCTGTCCCCAGCAGAGAAACACCGCGACCACGCAGAGCACGACAACGACGCTCTCACACGCGATCAGCGCAGCCCTACGCGTCATCCGACTCCCGTGGGTTCGAGAACCACGGTGCTGCCGCCGGCCGATAGACGACGACCGATGCAGTGATCAGCAAGATGGGAACCAGCAAGAGGTAGGTCGGGCTCAGTCCGAGGAGGACGGTGGCGATCTGCAGCACCGCGAAGATTCCGGACAGTGTGACCAGCGCACGTCGATATCTGGCGTCGCCGGCCTTGACAGCACCGGACAGAAAACCGACGACGACGCCTACAAGCAACGACACAACGCCGATACCGCGAATCAGCCGAATGAGTCCGTCGATACTGTCCGCATTCGTACCGAGATCGACCAGGCGAGTTCGGAGCACGTCACCGGACGTGGTGGCAATCAGAAGTCCGGAGAAGACGAGCACCACGGCGGCGAACATCCACAGCCAGTAGGCGACGGAGACCGACGAGGGACGCGGCAGATTGATCGGAGAATCAGGCGAGGAAGTCACGGGACCATCTTGCGGCACATACGCGATTGCTCGCGCGGCGGAACGATCCGCGAGCCGGTACTCCTCAGCCGAGCAGGCCGGGAACGGTGAGCAGCACAACCGCAACGAGTCCGAACAACGCCACGATGACGCCGATGATGGCCAGCTCGCGCCTCAGACTGTGGTCCTGCTCGATCACTACGCGCATTGTTGAAAGACCCTTCGCAAACTCGCCCGATAAGTCGCGTGACTCGCACGCGAATGCCATACGTCAATGACCACTCGGTGGCTGTGCGGTGTCACTATTCCAAACAATGGATTACCAACAGGAGCCAACCGCAAACCCAGTGACAGCACTCACAGTACAGGTGGGCGTGTCGCGTGCAAACTCACGGCGCGTCCGATGGCGTCAAGCTCAGGTTCGAGTAAAGCGTTGCAGGAAATAGGCGTTCGATTCTTTGCGGTGAATCAGGTAGATGGCACCTGCGGCCAACACGGCCTGCACGATGCTCGCACCACCGATGACCAGCATCGCAGCACTGTCGGGCGCAGCAAGACCCAGCAGATTCGGCACGGCGAGAATCACAAGCAGCACGCCGATCATGGTCAGCAGCGTCCGCGCCCACTGTCGACCGCGACGCATCTGGTACCCGATCACAAGGGCGACAGCTCCGACCACCAGGCCGATGACCGCAACGAGAGCCATGCCGGCGAACACCAGCAACTCCACACTGTCCTGGGTCAGTTTCAGGTTCGGATCTCGGGCGGTGACGTCTTTCAGCAATTGTTCGGCGAGACTCGAGCGCTCACCGAACATCAGCGCGAGCGAGCCGAGGAGATTGACGAAGCCGAATCCGATGACGCCCCACCACAACTGGTATGCCGTTGCGACGTCGACAGGTACCGGCGCCGGCTCAGCTTTTGCTGGGTTCGTGATCATGACGACGTTCCCGACAGCGTGCGCGCGATGTCGACCGCGAAATAGGTGAGAATCACGTCTGCGCCGGCCCGTTTGATGCAGACCAACGATTCGAGCGCAGCAGCATCGCGATCGATCCAGCCGTTGTTCGCAGCGGCGACGATCATCGAATATTCGCCGGAGATTTGGTACGCGGCAACGGGAACCGGCGATCGGTCGGCGACCTCGCGCAAGATGTCGAGGTAGGACATCGCCGGCTTGACCATGACGATGTCGGCGCCCTCGGCAACGTCGAGGTCGGTTTCCAGCTGCGCCTCACGTCGATTCGCACTGTCCTGCTGGTAGGTGCGTCGATCGCCCTGCAGCGACGATCCGACAGCCTCCCTGAAGGGTCCGTAGAAGGCCGACGCATATTTCGCGGCATACGCGATGATGCCCGCATCGGTCTGCCCGGCAGCATCGAGTGCGCTTCTGATCGCACCGACCTGGCCGTCCATCATGCCGCTCGTACCGAGTAGGTCCGCACCCGAATCCGCCTGCGCGAGAGCCATATCGACGTACCGCGACAGCGTCGCATCGTTGTCGACCGCGCCGTGCGCATCGAGGACGCCGCAGTGGCCGTGATCGGTGAACTCGTCGAGGCAGGTATCTGCCATGACAACAGCGTCGACGCCCAATTCGCTTCGCAGCGTTCGCAATCCGCGATTGAGAATGCCATCGGGATCGAACGCAGCCGACCCGGTCGCGTCCTTGTCCTCGGCTCTCGGTACGCCGAACAGCATCAACCCGCCGACGCCCGCGGCGATCGCATCGACTGCCGCGGAACGCAACGAGTCGAGACTGTGCTGCACGACGCCGGGCATCGACGAAATCTCACGTGGCGCCTCGATGCCGTCGGCTACGAACATCGGCAGCACCAAATGTCTTGGCTCCAGCGATGTTTGAGCTACGAGACGACGTAACGCGGGAGTTCGACGCAATCTGCGCGGACGATCGGCCGGAAAGATGGGTCACCCTCACTTCGTTCGGTTGTGCGCGGTCAAGGGGTCTATCAACAAGCTTGTGGACCTCCTTGACCGCGCACAGGGCGCGTCAGCGCCTACGGCTCTTCTTGCGCGGCGGCGGGAGCGCACCCTCGGCACGCAGCCGGGACGCATGCTCGGCGAGAGCTTCCACCAGCGGACCGACCTGGGCCAACTCCGGCTGCACATCGACGCGCAGGCCGAACTCGATCGCGGTCTCCGCGGTCTTCGGTCCGATGCACGCCACCAGTGTCCGCGCATGTGGCTTTCCGGCAATGCCGACCAGATTGCGGACCGTCGAAGACGAGGTGAACAGCACGGCATCGAATCCGCCGGTCTTGATCATCTCGCGGGTCTCGGCTGGGGGCGGTGCCGCCCGAACCGTGCGATATGCGGTGACGTCGTCGATTTCCCAGCCGCGCTCACGCAGACCCTCTGCGAGGGTCTCCGTCGCAATGTCCGCACGCGGCAACAGGACTCGGTTGACCGGGTCGAAAACGTCGTCGTAGGGCGCGAATTCGTCGAGCAGGCCCTGGCTCGACTGCTCACCGGTCGGCACGAGTTCCGGCTTGATACCGAACGACCGCACCTTGTCGGCAGTCGCCTCACCGACGCAGGCGATCTTCACGCCGGAGAACGCCCGAGCGTCGAGACCGAATTCGGCGAACTTCTCCCACACCGCGCGCACGGCATTCGTCGAGGTGAACACGACCCACTGATAGCGGCCGTCGACGAGACCCTTGACTGCGCGTTCCATCTGCGCGGGACTACGCGGCGGCTCGACGGCGATCGTCGGCACCTCGATGGGGATGGCACCGTGCGTGACCAGCCGCTCACTCATCTCGCCTGCCTGATCCTTCGTGCGAGGCACGAGGATCGTCCAGCCGTAGAGTGCGCGCGATTCCCACCACGACATCTTGTTGCGCTGACCGACTACCTTGCCGACCGTCACGACCAGCGGTCCGAGCAGTTCGGCACCGGCGTCGTTCAGCGTCGCGAGCGTCGCATCCACGGTCCGCTGCTGACGTGTCGTGCCGCGCACGGTGATGGCAACGGGGGTCTGCGGCGCAAGACCGTGCTCGACGAGGGCACTTGCCGTCTCGGCGAGATGACCCGACGTGGCATGCAGAACGAGGGGTCCGGGTGCGGCCGCGAGCGAAGTCCAATCGACCTCGCCACGAACGTCGGCCTCGGTGTGCGTCGAACCGAGCGCCATACCGGCGTAGCTCGGAACAGCCGAACCGCCGGGCAGGCCGGGCAGTACCTCGAAATGCACCTGCGTGCGGGCGACGGCTCCGACCTCGGAGATGACCGAGTCGGTCGTCATCGGATCGCCTGCGACGACGCGGACGACATCGTGTCCGTTGCGGGCCTCCGTGATCAGCATCTTGGCGACCTCTGCAGGGTCACCGAGCGCTGGTCGCACCTCGGCTACCGGCTCGCCGGTCTCGGCATCGCATTCGACGGCAGAGCCGATCAAAGCGACGACGCCGCGATCGACATCGGGATCGGTGAAGGCCAGCTCGGCGCCGACGAGCACATCGCGTGCACGCACAGTGAGCAGGGCCGGATCGCCCGGGCCGGATCCGACGAACAGGATCCGTCCGGGAGTGTTCTTGCGGGCTCGGCTCATGGGTTGTTCTCCAGTGCTTTTGTTTCTCGAGCAATCAGGTTCATCGTTTGGTCGGTGGCTGTGGCTGGCGGCACCGACCGCAATCGAGGAGGTCGAGGTACCGGCTCACCCATCGCCTCCACCCCCTCTCATGAGTTCACGCGCGCCGAGCTCCAACAACTCGCGAGCAAGGTCGCGACCGAGCTCGTGAGCGCGGTCCGGCGATCCGACGATGGAGGCGCGGACGCCGTCCGAACCGTCGATCGCGACCGCGCAGGCGCGCAGGGAAAGTTCGTCGAAAATTCGGCCGTCTTCGTCGATCGATTCGACGACCTCGGCCAGTGCGCCGACCGGTGCTGTGCAGCCTGCTTCGAGCTCGGCGAGCACTGCACGTTCGGCAACGATGGCCGCGCGCGTCGGTGCGTCGTCGAGCGCCGACAGCGCGGTGGCAAGTTCGGTATCGGTTGCCCTGCACTCGACCGCGAGCGCACCCTGGGCAGGCGCGGGCAGCATCTGCACGGGTTCGAGTGCTTCGGTCACCGCGTCGAGACGGCCGATCCGCGAAAGACCTGCGCGTGCGACGACAACAGCGTCGAGTTCACCGCTGCTGACCTTCGACAGCCGGGTATCGAGATTTCCGCGCAGCGGCACGATGTCGAGCCCGAGGCCGAGCGCATGCAGCTGAGCGATGCGACGTGGTGCCGACGTACCGATCCGAGAACCGGCGGGCAATTCGCCGAGCACCAGATTGTCGCGGGCGACGAGCGCGTCACGCGGATCCTCACGCACCGGGATGGCTGCGATGGTGAACCTGGCGTCGGGTGCGGTCGGCAGGTCCTTGTACGAATGCACGGCGATGTCGACAGCGCCCGCAGCGAGCTGATCGCGAAGCGCAGTGGTGAAGACCCCGACACCGATCTTGGCGACCGGCTCCGACGACTCGTCGCCTGCGGTCCGCACGATGACAAGCTCGGCACGGTGACCTGCGCCGATCAACGCGTCGCGAACGGTTCCCGCCTGCGTAGTCGCAAGGAGGCTGCCGCGGGTGCCGATCTTCCAGACCGTCTGGGTGTCGACGGACGTCTCGTCGGCCGATGCGGTGGTGGCTGTCATGGCCTCGCCCCCCGCTCCTGCGCGCGGATGACGTCGGCGATCTCGTGTCCGATCGTGAAATCGTCGGCCAACTCGACGGCGCCGATCTCCATCGGAGTCGCGACGGCCTGGGCAGCTCCGGGCTTCAATTCGAAAAGCTCGCGCAGCGCTTCGGCATAGGTGTCTCCGCCTGGCGTCGAGGCGAGTTGCTTCACCCGGACGGTCGGCGCGTGCAGCAGTTTGTCGACGACGCGTCGAACGGTACGAGCAACCTCGTCACGCTGCGGATCGTCGAGACTCGGCAACCGGGATTCCAGACGCATCAGTTCGGCTTCGACCACTTCGGCAGCGCGCTGACGCAGTGCTGTGACGGTGGGAGTGACTTCGGCGAGTCGTTGGCCGGTCAGATAGGACGCGAGCTCACCCGCGACGATGTCGCGTGCGGCATCTTCGTCGGCTGCTGCTGCACCCGCTGCGGGATCGCGTTGCAGCGTCTCCATGTCGATGACGCTCACCCCGGGAAGTCCGGAGACGGCATGCTCGACGTCGCGCGGCAGACCGAGGTCGCAGATGACGAGCGGGCTGTCGCTGCGCCGGTCGGAAAGCGCGAGATGCGCCGCGGCGAGAGTGACGACAGTTCCGACCGCGCCTGTACAGGTGATGAGGACGTCGGCCTGAGACATTGCCGACGTGAGCTCGTCGAGAGCGACGGCTTCGGCTTCGACGCCGTTCGAGCGGGCGGTCTCCGCCAACCGTTCGGCGCGCTCACGGGTGCGGTTGACGACGATGATCTTGCCGATGCCGGCACGGGTCAGCTGTGCGACCGACAGCCCACCCATCGAACCGGCTCCGACGACAACGCCCGTTCGCCCGACCAGTCCGGTGCCGCTGGTTGCGCCGGCGCCCGCGATCAGCGCGGCTGCTCGATCGAGCGCAACGGACACGACCGACGCGCCCGCCGAATCGATTCCGGTTTCGGAGTGCACACGCTTGCCGACACGCAGCGCGTGCTGAGCGAGCTCGTGCAGCACCCTGCCTGCCGCCTGCTGCGCATCCGAGGACGCATACGCCGAGCGAATTTGGCCGAGCACCTGCTGCTCGCCGATCACCATCGAATCGAGTCCGCTGGCAACCGCGAAGAGGTGTTCTGCAGCGGCCTCGCTGTAGCGAACGTAGGCATGCTTGGTGAGGTCTGCCATCGGCATCCCCGCGTGCTTGGCAAGCAACTCGCCGACCTCGGCAAGAGCGCCGTGGAACGCATCCACCACCGCGTACACCTCGACGCGATTACAGGTCGACACGATCATCGCCTCGGAAATGTGGCTCGACGCCAGCATCTTGTCTGTCAGCTTCGGTCGATCGGTCTCCGATATGGCGACACGCTCGAGGACTGCGACGGGGGCGCTCCGATGCGAAATCCCGACTAGCAGAACGCTCATTGCCGAACCACCGATCCCTTGCTGTTGGTAGTCGTGTTCGCGACGGTGCCCTGCGCCGGTGCGCTCGCCGCGGTCGCGGCACTGCGCGGACCTCGGCTGCGTCCGAGTCGGGTCGACGGAACACGAGACTGGTTGGCGGTTGCAGCTTCGGCATCGACGATCTCGGCGTTGCGTGCACTGCGGAAAGACAACATCTGCATTTCGACCGCAAGATCGACCCGGCGGACCTCGACGTGATCCGGTGCTTCGAGCTCGACCGGTGTGAAGCTGAGGATGCAGCGCAGACCGGCCTCGACCAGGCGATCGCACACGTTCTGTGCAGCCTCGTCGGGAACCGCGATGACGGCGATGGTCGGCTGCAACTCGATGCACGCCGCGAGCAGAGCACCTGCGTCACGCACTTCGAGTTCGCTGACAACGGTGCCGACGACGCCTGGCGCGGTGTCGAACAGGCCGACCATGGCAAATCCCCTGCGGCCGAAACCGCCGTACCCGGCGAGTGCTCTACCGAGGTTGCCGACACCGACCAGTACGACCCGATGGCCTTGGTCGAGGCCCAGCGCGGTTTCGATCCGATCGCGCAACCGCGAGACGTCGTAGCCGACGCCACGGACCCCGTTCGGACCGAGGAACGACAGATCCTTACGCAGCTTCGCCGAACCGACACCCGCCGCCGCAGCCAACTCCTCGCTGGATACGATGAGCGTTCCCTCGTCGACCATGACGCTCAACACCCGAAGATAGGTAGCCAGACGCGAGACCGTTGCTTGCGGAATGTCCTTGGCCGCATGCAGACTCTTCGTCGAGTGCAAACCATCGCTTCGGGGAGCAGCGGAAACGCCGCGCACACCTGGCGCCGGGTGCTGCTCGGTCACGTTTTGGCTCCTCGTCCGGCGGTTTCAGCTGCCGGGGT
The DNA here is from genome assembly GCF_043944905.1 of Antrihabitans spumae. Lineage (NCBI taxonomy): Bacteria > Bacillati > Actinomycetota > Actinomycetes > Mycobacteriales > Nocardiaceae > Antrihabitans > Antrihabitans spumae. Next base: position 30,618 of record NZ_JBIMSN010000003.1, on the reverse strand, counting down.
TCACGCTGTTCCGGGGAATGTTTCACACCACGGTAACTGCTTGTGAAGCCATTCCCAAAGTCGGCGATCCTCCCCACCGATCACCCCCGCGACAGCGACGGCGCCGAACCGCTACGTTTCGGCGCAAATCCTCAGCGCTGCAAGTCTGCTCGCAACCGCGCCTCGTCGACCTCCCAATAGCTGTGCTCCCGACCGTCGAGCAGCACGACAGGCAGACGATCGCCGTACTCGGCGCGCAATTCGGGTGACGTCGCGGCAATTGCGTCGACATCGACGGACTCGAGTTCGATTCCGACCTCACCGCAGATCGAGACGAGCTGCCCCCGTGCCCGCTCACAGAGTCCGCAGCCGGCGCGGGTCAGCAGTACAACGGAATGTGTGGGCGGTGTCATGGCGTTTACTCTGCCATCGGAGAAGAACCAGCCGGGCTAATGTTGTTGGGCAGGTTCGAACGCCGACACGGGAGGTATGAGTGCCTGGCCAATCAGGTCCGGACGGATCAGGGCCGGTCGTCGGCCGGCTGAGCGCTGGCACGAGCCGTCGTCGTCCACGAAATCCGTTGGGACCGACGGAAGCCGAAGTCCGCGCAAATCTTGCAGGCGAAGCGAGCGCGGAGGCCGCATTCGCGCTGCACGAAGCCGAAGCGAATTCAGCTCTCGAGCCCGACACAGAGCAGCCTGCGATCCCCCGCGACCTAACCGCTGCCGCATTCTTCGACGTGGACAACACGATGGTCCAGGGCGCGTCGATCGTGCACTTCGCACGTGGCCTTGCCGCAAGGAAGTACCTCAATACCTCCGACCTGGTCGACTTCGCGTGGAAGCAGATGAAGTTCCGCGTGACAGGCAAGGAAAGCAGCAACGACGTTGCAAGCGGCCGCGAGAAGGCACTGTCCTTCATCGCAGGCCGATCGACAGCCGAACTCGCCCGACTCGGCGAGGAAATCTACGACGAGATCATCTTCGAGAAGATCTGGCCGGGCACGCGCGCACTCGCGCAGATGCACCTCGACGCCGGGCAGCAGGTCTGGCTGGTCACGGCGACGCCGCTCGAACTCGCCCAGGTGATCGCCAAGCGACTCGGGCTGACCGGTGCTCTCGGGACCGTGGCGGAGAGCGAGAACGGTCTGTTCACAGGTCGTCTCGTCGGCGACATCCTGCACGGCATGGGCAAGGCGCACGCGGTACGCACCCTTGCCATCCGTGAAGGTCTCAATCTGAAGCGGTGTACCGCGTACTCCGACAGCCACAACGATGTACCGATGCTCTCGCTCGTCGGCACAGCGGTCGCGATCAATCCCGATTCGGATCTGCGGGAGCTTGCCAAGAACCGCGGCTGGGAGATCCGGGATTTCCGGACCGCGCGCAAAGCGGCGAAGGTGGGCGTTCCGACCGCACTCGTGCTCGGCGCGGCAGGCGGCGCCCTGGCGGCTGCGATTACGCGACGCCGCGAACTGCTCGGCTGAGCAGCCTGGCGTTATCCCAGAAAGACGTTGCGCCGCTTGGCAAGTAGCCGATACAGCGTCTGCTGAATCGTTTCGCGGACGTGGTCGGTGACCTCGAACGTGACCATCGGGTCGTCGGCGTCGGCCGGTGTGTAGGAGTCGGTGTAGATCGGCTCGCCGAACTCGATGTACCACTTCGACGGCAGTGGAATCAGGCCGAGCGGACCCAGATGCGGGAACAGCGGAGTGACCGGGAAGTACGGCAGTCCGAGCAGCCGCGCGATCGGCGCGAGGTCACCGATCTTCGGGTAGATCTCCTCGGATCCGACGATCGAGCACGGAATGATCGGCGCTCCGGTCCGCATTGCCGCCGACACGAAGCCACCGCGGCCGAACCGCTGCAGCTTGTAGCGCTCGTTGTAGGGCTTGCCGATGCCCTTGAAGCCTTCGGGGAACACAGCGACGAGTTCGCCGTTGCGCAGCAGCCGCTCGGCATCGGGGTTGCAGGCGAGCGTATGACCGGCCTTGCGAGCGATCGAGCCGACAACGGGCGTCTCGAAGAGCAGGTCGGCTGCAAGCATGCGCAGCGGCCGATTGAGTGGGTGGTGATCGTGCACCGCGACCGACGTCATCAGCCCGTCGATCGGAACGACACCAGCGTGGTTGGCGACGATCAGTGCGGCGCCGTGCAACGGCAGGTTTTCGATGCCGCTGACCTCGACGCGAAACCAGTTGTCGTAGATCGGCCGCAACGCAGGAAGGAAGATCGACTCGGCCCAGTGGCTATCGAAGCCGAACTCGTCGACGTGGTAGTCACCGACGACGCGACGGCGAAGGAAGTCGGCGGTCCCGGAGATCTGCTTCGAGACCCGGCGACGAATACCTTCGGCGAGCGATTGCGGCGGGTTCGACTCCTCGATGCGCTCGGTGATCGACGTGACTGCGCCGAATTGCTCGGTGTCGATCGCGTGACGACGCCGACTCACCGAGCGACTCGGCTTTGCCGCCGCGTCCGTGTGCAGAGGGATGACCTTCGCTACTTCGTTCATCTCGCAATGCCCTTCGTATTCGGCGATCCGGCTTGGGCTCCGACGAGCTCGAGCAATCTGGTTTCTGCCGAATTGATCCATTCGGGGTTGATGACCGGCCGCAGCGCTGCGCCCTTCACAAAATCATCGAATGCCTGCAGTGTCGTCCACCGTGGCTCGAAGCCGAGTTCGGTGCGCATTCTCGATGTTTCGAGACCGCAGCCGAAGTGGTAGTAGTCGAGTTGCTCCTGGGTGAACTCGCGCATGACCGTGCCCATCAGGCCCTTGCCTGCGGTGCGGAACAGGAAGAACGGCATCGGCACTTCGATCCTGCCCGCGCGCCGGACCGCCTGCGACATCATGATCACGCCGTCACCTGCGATGTTGTACGTGCCCGCGCGTCCGCCGACGGTCGCGTGCTCCAACGCCGAGAGCGCGTCCTCTTCGTGGAGGAGTTGCAGCCGAGCATCGCGTCCGATGATGGTCGGAACTATCGGGGGCGCGAAGTATCGCGACATCGCGCCGTTGAGCCGTGGCCCGACGAGTGGTGAGAGGCGCAGGGTGGAGATCGCAATATCCGGGCGACGACGCCCGAGGCCGCGCGCGAATGCCTCGACCTCGATCGTGTCGCGCGCGAATGCGCCCTTCGGTGGGGTCCGCGCGCTCATCTGCTCGGTGAACTTGATCGGGTCCCTCGCGCTGGCGCCGTAGACGGCCGACGACGACCGAACCACAACTTTGCGCACACTCGGCGCCTTCTGGCACACGGCGAACAACTGCATGGCGCCGAGGACGTTGAGGTCCTTCATCGCGGTCCGACTACCCGACTTGGGCGGGCGCGAAATCGTCGCCGCATGGACGACCGTATCGACGTTGTTGCCCGAAATCACTTTGCCGATAAGCGGATTGCGGATGTCGGCGCGGATGAACTCGGCCCTGCCCATCCGGCGAAGCATGTCTTTGCTCGGCGTCTTGACGTCGACTGCGATGACCCTGTCGATCGCAGGATTCTGCGCGAGTCTGGCAACCAGATAGCCGGAGAGGAATCTGCTCGCGCCCGTGACCAGCACGACGCTCGGTGTGTGCACACCGCGTTCGTTCTGACTCACTTGCGACTCCTCGCGCTGAGGTGGACCCGATCCGGTCCTGACACATCTGCCCCGATGTGGTCTCGAAACGATCGAACTGCCTGATCAGCTTCGACCAACGTGGTCGAGCCTAACGACTACGTCTGCCGCCCGACAGGTTTGCAGCAGCTTCTTACAGTTAATTAATGTTACGAATCCCACATCATGAGACGGCCGACAAGTGGTCGAGCGACCAGAATCAGATCCGAAACAGGAGATGCCCGCCCCCTCGAAAGGGACGGGCATCCACGCTGTGTTCGGCTACTTGCCGAGTTTCCTACGCTGCACTCGCGTGCGACGAAGCAACTTGCGATGCTTCTTCTTCGACATGCGCTTGCGACGCTTCTTGATCACAGAACCCATAGCGGGTAGCCCTCGCGTTCTTCTTTTGCCTGGTTGCGCACGCCGGATACGTACGCCTTCATTTTCCGCACAGCGCCCAAGAAACCGGCTGGCACGACAGGTCACCATCGTACCCGTGCCGGGCACGCACAACGAAACCGAGGTCACCCGAACGCTCACGTTCGGATATCGCCGATCGCATTGCGCGCACCCTGAGCCACCGCGCCAGTGATGTTGACCTTCGACCCGTCAGCCGGCGTCGAAGTACGAGGTCTCCAAGTAGTCGTGCACCGCCTTCGAGTGCACCCGGAACGAACGCCCGACGCGCACGGCAGGTAGTTCACCTCCGTGTACGAGTCGGTACACCGTCATCTTGGACACCCTCATCAGACTCGCCACTTCGGCGACCGTGAGGAACTGCGTTCCACCGAGGGTGCCTTGACCGTCCGAAGACGATCCTGAACCCTGCGGCGGCTTGTTTACAGACGCCATAGACCCACATACCTCCGGCACGACTCGCGCCGCCGGCTTCCCCACCGGCGGAACAGACACGCACGTGCTGTGTGGAGCTTAGCGGGACCAGTGGGGTTAATGCGACGGGTGTGGGCAAATGAACCTTTATTCGTTTGTGACACCCTGTTGCGCCGAACGGTCCTTCGCAGCGTGCAAAGCCTCTATGAATGCAGATCGGAGGCCGTTTTGCTCGAGAACTCGAAGCGCTGCGGAGGTCGTTCCGGCCGGAGAAGTTACTGCTGCTCGCAGCTCGTGGGCGTCTTCGTTCGAGCGGTCGAGCATCGCCGCAGAGCCGATCATGGTCTGAACGACGATCTCCGTCGCCGTCTTCCGGGCCAATCCGAGGCCTACCGCAGCGTCCACCATGGCCTCGACGACGAGGAAAAAGTATGCCGGCCCCGATCCCGATACAGCAGTGACCGCATCCATCTGGTTTTCGGCGACGGTCACGACCTTGCCGACCGATTGCAGGACGTCACGCACCAAGTCCAGGTGGGCATCCTTGACGTAGCGACCCGGCGCCAGGACGCTCATGCCTTCACCGACGAGCATCGGGGTATTCGGCATCACCCGGATCACCGGGAAACCTGCGGGCAGCTTGGGTTCGTAGCGGCTCGTCGGAATACCGGCGACGAGCGAGACGAGTAGCTGCTCGCGCTCGGCATCGAGCTCGACCTCGGACAGTGCGCTCATCACGGCGTCGACGTCGCCCGGCTTGACCGCAACCACGATCACGTCGGCACCTTCGGCGGCGTCGGCGACGGTCGTCACGCGCACGCCGAACTCCTGTGCGAGTTCCTTCGCCCTGGCAGGCATCTGTTCGGCGACAACAAGGTCCTTGGTCGCACGGCCTGCCTCGAGGAGCCCGGCGACCAGTGCCTCACCGATCCGGCCGCCACCGATAACTGCAATTCTCGTCATGGCGGAAACAATAGGGCCTTCGGCCTCGTGAGCACTTTCGGTGGTCCCGCCCACCGAAAGGACGCACGAGCGGCGAAGCCGCCTACCGCTGCGGGATCAACGCAAGTTGCCTGCTCTGAACGACGACGGCACCGGTCGAATCGAGGATCAGGTGATCCTCGTCGAAGAAGCGCGTGCCGATAGACCTGCTGCTCGACATGACACGCAACCAGCCCGGCGCAGGCCTGCGTTGCAGATAGGTCGTCAGCTGAATCGTCGGCGCCCAACCGAACATGCCGCGGTTGAAGACGACCGGCGGACTGATGTCACCGGCCATCATCGCGAACAGCGGCGCGATATCGGGATCGTTCTCGTCCTCGGCGAACGGTCGCGCCCACAGGCGCAGCATCGGCTCACCCTGACCACCCGTCATAAACGCCGCAGAGGTCGGATCGAGACGAAGTTCGCAACCCTTGGCTATGTTCACGACCTTGCCGAGCGGGCTGCTGCCGTCGTACCGATGCGCGTCCTCCGGCGGCTCGGCCGGCATGGATGTCAGAGCGTCGAGTTGGTGCACCGGCGGATCGACGTCGAGCGTGCCGAGCGTCACGGCGGCACGAACGGCGACGCGGTCACCCTGCATGAGGTTCACGTCGACGAGACAGATCTGCCGACCGAGCTTGCGGACCTCGACCGACAGATCGACGGCACCGGGGTCCGGCGCACCGAGATAGTCGACACTGACCGAGACCGGCTGCAATTGCGCGGACGGACCCGTCCCCGACCGCAGCTTCCGCCTGGCTGCTGCAGCGCACACGGCGAGCATTGCGCCACCGTGCACTTTCTTGCCGATCGTCCAGATGGGATCGATCGTGCCGCCGTAGCGATCGGTGTCGACATCGGTCAGCGTGCACAGTTCGCGGAACGGTGCCGACGAGATCGCGTCCACGGGTGTCGTTGCGCTTCGTTCTTCGGTGGTCATCGGTCGTGTGCCCTTTCGTCGGCATCGGGGTCGGCATCGGGATCGAGAAGCATCGTCGCCATCAGATGTTGATGAGCGAGTCTGCGAAGTGCTGCGAGCACGGGTTCGTAGATGGCAGTCCCGAGGACGGCGTACTCGACAGTGGATTCTGGAGATCGAGCCGGCATCGATGCGAGATCGATCCGCGCTATCGCAAGCACGTGTTCGCCGTAACTGCGCAGCCGCTCGTCGCTCATCGGGATGCCGACGTCTTCCGCGGCGGCGAGCGCGTGTTCCAACTGCGCGACGGCCGGGTAGTCGGGATCGTAGATCTGACCGAGGCGGTCGAGTGCTGCTTTCGCTCGCGGATAGCCCTCTCGCACGGGCTCGAGGTAGGGCGGCAACGCCGCGAGGGCATGGCCGAGTGTGTCGAACAGCGATTCCCGTGGTTCGTCGATCAGCTCGACGATGACGCGAATCTTGGGCAGTGGTAGACCGATGCCGGCGAGTGCCTTGATCAGCGTCAGTCGGCGCAGGTGCAGATCGGTGTAGTCGGCCCGCGTCGCACTTGTCGACTCCCCCGGCATCAGCAGGCCTTCGCGCAGGTAGTACTTGACGGTCGCGAGCGGCACCCCACTGGCTGCCACCAGTTCCGATACCCGCACGAAAGTCCTCCTTGACATTGGATACCTCGACTATCCACTATTGGATAGTCGAGGTATCCACTGCTGTCGAACACTACTCGCCCCGGGGAGAAATCATGCAACCTCTGTTATCAATCGTGCTGGGCGTCACTGTGCTGACCGTCGTCGGCATCGCATTCGGGGGCACGTTCATGCTGCGCGTCGTGACCGGCGCGCACGGTGCGAACGAGCTGCAAAAGACCTTCTTCCGGGCCGGTCACGCCCACGCGGGGGTGCTCGTGACGCTCGGCCTCACCATCGGCGTGCTCACCCATGCCGCAGGCGCTGACAACGTCTGGGGCGCCGCAGGCACCATCGCCGTACTCACCGCGGCCATCTTCGTTCCGATCGGATTCTTTCTCTCCGTCCTCGGACACGATCCACAGAAACCCGGCCGGATGGTCGCCGCGATCTGGATCGGCGCGGCCCTCTTGACGGTGGGCCTGATTATCTCAGGAGTTGCCGTCGTCGTCGCCGGAGTCAGCGCGCTGTGACTCGACCTGCTGCGATTCGACCTGCTGCGTCGTTTCGGAGGCCGGCGGTTCCGAGCTCGGCGGTTCCGAATCCGACCCGCTTGACGCAGGCTGCTCGGGAATCGTCCGCCTGTTCAGGTGCACTCGAGCGAACATCAGCGCCTGATGCAGCATCGACGCGCGTTCGGTTGTCGTCTTGGCGTTCTGCGTGTTGATCTCCACAACAGCTTGCCCGTCGAAGCCACGTTTGACGAGGTACTCGCAGACCTCGACACACGGCTGTGTGCCCTGGCCGGGGATGAGGTGCTCGTCGTAGGCCGCGCCGCGACCGTCGGCTAGATGCAGGTGGGTCAGGCGCGGCCCCATCCGCGCTGCGAGAGCCATCGCATCCATACCCGCCGTAGCCGTGTGCGACAGGTCGAGCGTGTAGTGATCGTGGTCGGAATCGGTCGGATCGTACGACGGGCTGAACGCCGAAAGGCCGAGCCCAGGACCACCTCGACGCTTCAAACGTTCGACCGCAGCGTCTCGCCTGCCGAAGAAGCTGTCCGCTCGCATCGGGAACATGTTCTCGACGGCGACGATGACGTGACTGGACGACTCCAACTCGGCGACCTGGTCGCGAAAGCCTTCCGCGTATTTACGCTGCCACCGGAACGGCGGATGCACGACGACATTGCCTGCGCCGAGCGACTCCGCCATCCGAACCGATCGCTCCAACTTCGCGACGGGATCCGCACCCCACACCCGCTGCGAGATCAGCAGGCACGGTGCGTGGACCGCCTGGACGGGCACACCGTACTTGCGGACAAGCGCCTTGACCGCGTCGAGATTCTGGCTGACCGATTCCGCCCAGACCATAAGCTCGACACCGTCGTAACCGAGCTCCGCGGCGTAGCGGAACGCAGCTTCGGTGTTCTGCGGATAGACCGATGCCGTCGACATCCCGACGAGAATCTCGCGACGCCGTCCCCTGCGAGCGCGACCTCCCTGCGTTGTGTCGCTCGACGCTTTGTCGGTACCGGCCGCGCTGCCGAATATGTCGCTCAACGGGCGCTTAACAGGAAGGCGAGCGGACCCAATGTCACGAAAACTCCTACTACGACGGCAATCACGATGCTCAGGATGTCTTCGGTCTTGCGTAGGACGAGCACGAGCGCAACCAGTCCGAGAATCACGAGAACCGACAGCACGAGCGCGACGATCGGCAACATGTCCCACAGCTTCTCGAAGCCGGTGAACATGAGTGCGCCCGCGATGACGGCGACGACAGCTTGCCCGAGCAGGACGAGCCATTGTCGCGCAGCACTGCGCTCCGGCTTCGTCTCGGCTTCGGTGTTTTCGCTCGGCGTCCGATCGTCGAGAAGCTGAACCGACCCGTCGGTGTCGGAGTCGCTATCGAACTCGGAGTCGAGTTCACCCGATTGTCTGCCGCGCATCAGGTCGCCGGCGACGGTCGAACCCGAAAGCAGTTGCGGTTCACGTTCGGCCGAGGACCACGCCGTCGGACTCTGCGTTTCCGACTCGGCCCGCTTGACGAGATCGGGAGCCTTGTCCTGGGGTGCATCGAGGTCGGCAGCGGAATCCCGACCAGGCTGACGTTCGGCGCCCTTCGGCACGGCAGGCCACGCTGCGGTGGCCGTTTCGGCAGAGGCGTTGTCCCGATCTGCGCGCTCTGCGGCTACCCGATCACGTGCGGCCTTCTCACGGTCGGCCTTCTCGGACGCGGCCTTTTCACGCGCAGCCTTTTCGGACGCAGCTTTTTCGGACGCAGCTTTTTCGGACGCAGCTTTTTCGGACGCAGCTTTTTCGGACACAGCCTTTTCGGACGCAGCTTTTTCACGCGCGGCCTTTTCGGCCTTCTCCCGGTCAAGCTTGTCCCGTTCAAGCTTGTCGCGAGCGATCCGCTCGTCGCGCTCTTGTGCGGCGCGCTCGTCGGCGGCTTTCGCCTCTGCTGCAGCGCGCGCTTCGGCCTCGGGATCGTCGACGGGTTCGTCGTCGAGGACCGCATGGAACGAACCCGACGGCGACGGATCCCGGATCACCGGTATTTCGCCTGTCAGTTCGGCGACGGAGATTCCGCCCTTGGTTCCGCGCCGACGACGCCCACCGGCGGCGGAGGCCACCTGCTGGCCGTTGCGGGCGAGCAGTTCGGCCACGGAGATCTGTTTGGGTTCGCCGGAGCCGTTGTCGTCCGTGCCGTTTTCTGTCGTCATCGGGTGCTCACCACCAGGTCACCGCCCATCTCGGTATCGAGCTTTCGCAATATCAATCCCTCGCGCAGTGCCCACGGACAAATATCGATCGTCTCTACCTGCAGCGCCCGCATGGCCGCCTCGGCAATCAACGCGCCTGCCACGAGCTGCGGCGAACGGTCGATGCTCACGCCTTCCAATTCTGCACGGTCGGACGACGTCATCCGGGATATGAAGGCGATGAGTTGCCGCAAGCCGCTGCTCGTCAATGTTCGTCTGACCCGTGGACCTGCACCGGACGGTGCCGCACCGGTGAGTCGGGCCAGGGATCGGAAAGTCTTCGACGTGCCGACCGCGAGGTCGGGTGCTCCGACCGTGTTCAGTTCTTTCACCGGGTCGACAAGCTCTGCCTCCAGCCAATCGCGCAGCACAGCGACGCGACGCTTTCCTGGGGGGTCCGCCTGCAACCAGTCGCGCGTCAACCTGCCGGCACCAAGTTGCAGAGAGACGGCCACGTCGGGGTCTTCGTCGTGACCGATGCTCAGTTCGAGGGATCCGCCGCCGATGTCGAGATTGAGGATTCGACCGGCACTCCACCCGTACCAGCGGCGGACGGCGAGAAAGGTGAGTCTGGCTTCGTCGACACCCGAAAGCACTTCGAGTTCGACGCCGGTCTTCTCCCTTACCGCAGCGAGGACCGCCTCCGAGTTGTCCGCATCCCTTACCGCCGAGGTCGCGAACGCCATCAGCTCACCGCACCCCGAGGTCTTGGCGATGCTTGCGAACTCGTCGACCGTCGAGACCAGCCGATCTTCGCCTGTACGGGTGATCCGCCCTGCGTCGTCGATGTTCTCCGACAGCCGCAAGGTGGCCTTTGTCGAACTCATCGGCAGTGGGTGCCCACCACGATGTGCGTCCACTACAAGTAGATGGACGGTGTTACTTCCGACGTCGAGTACCCCTAGGCGCACAGGGACACGGTACTGGGTCTACGGTCAGCCCTTGTGACAGCAGGTGATGGTCGGCCTTCGCACAAGATGGCGCCGACACCCGAAGTAGATCTCGACTTCCCGCGCGAATGGATCGAATTCACCGATCCCGACAACGCCGAACATATCGTTGTCGCCGATCTGACGTGGCTCCTTTCTCGCTGGACCTGCGTATTCGGTACCGCAGCGTGCCAGGGGATCATCGCCGATCGTCCCGACGACGGCTGCTGCTCACACGGCGCCTTCTTTTCCGACGACGACGATCGTAAGAAGCTCGACAAAGCCGTGAAGCTGCTCACACCGCAGGACTGGCAGTTCATGGACAAGGGCGTCGGCAAGAAGGGCTACGTCGAGCAAGACGAGCTGGAGGACGAGCCCGCACTACGGACTCGGCGTTATCAGGGCGCCTGCATCTTCCTCAATCGGCCGGGTTTCGAGGGTGGCCTCGGGTGTTCGCTGCACATCATGGCGATGCGTAAAGGCATCGAGCCGTTGGAGGTCAAGCCGGAAGTGTGCTGGCAGTTGCCGATTCGCCGAACCCAGGACTGGGTCACGCGGCCGGACGGTGTCGAGATTCTCAAGACGACCATCACCGAGTACGACAGACGTGGCTGGGGTGAGGGTGGCGAGGATCTGAATTGGTACTGCAGCGGATCGCCCGACGCTCATGTCGGGACGCGACCCGTGTGGCAGTCCTACGCCCCGGAGCTCACCGAGTTGCTCGGCAAAGCCGCGTACGCGGAGCTCGCACGGCACTGCAAACGGCGAGAAGGTTTGGGGCTCATCGCGATTCACCCCGCCACCGTCCACGCCCAACGCACCTGAACCGGACCCGATCACCGCTATCGGTAACCGGGCCCGGCCGCTCGACGATCGCCGCTACGCGACTAGCAGACGATCATGCTGCTTCGAGGCTGAAGCGACGACGCTCGCTGTCGATTGCGAGAATTCGCACGCTCACCTGTGTGCCGACGGGCCATTCGAGTTGAAACGCGAGGCCGTGCAGACCTCGGTATTCGACGAACGAGCCGAAAACCACAACGTCGACGACGACGCCGTCGATCACGTCGCCTACGCCATGACGCTCGACGAAGTGCTGCCACTTCAGGTCTTGGTGGCGACTGTCTGGATCCGGAATCATGCTTTCACCTCCTTCCGCTGCAGGATTCCGCCCAAGAGGCGGGTTTCGAGCAGCGGAGGCGGCGGGGCACGGGCCCGGATCAAGCGGTGGCCGGGTGTCCGATCTGTGAACGGCGAAGAGCCGACCCGGCAGTCATGTTGTGCAGCTTAGCAACTCACGCTTCGAGTTTGTAGCCAAGTCCGCGCACCGTCACGAGGTGTTCTGGCTTGGCCGGATCCGCTTCGATCTTGGAGCGCAGTCGCTTGACGTGCACGTCGAGCGTCTTCGTGTCGCCGACGTAGTCGGCTCCCCACACCCGATCGATCAGCTGGCCACGGGTGAGCACCCGACCGGAGTTGCGCAGCAGGTACTCGAGCAGGTCGAACTCCTTGAGCGGCAACGTAACCTGCGTTCCGCTGACGAGCACGATGTGGCGTTCGACGTCCATCCGCACGGGGCCGGCTTCGAGAACTCCGGTCTCGCCTGCACCGTCGAGTTCGCTGTCCGAGCCACGTCGCAGCACCGCCCTGATCCGGGCGATCAGTTCGCGTGCCGAATACGGCTTGGTGACGTAGTCGTCGGCGCCGAGCTCGAGGCCGACAACCTTGTCGATTTCGCTGTCGCGTGCGGTCACCATGATGACGGGAACGCCGGACCGAGTCCGCAGCTGCTTGCAGACATCGGTGCCGCTCATCCCTGGCAGCATCAGGTCGAGCAGCACGATGTCGGCTCCGGAACGGTCGAACTCGGCGAGAGCGGAGGGTCCGTCGGCGACGACCGTCACCTCGAAGCCTTCCTTCTTGAGCAGGAACGCCAACGGGTCGGCCAGCGACTCCTCGTCCTCCACGATCAACACACTCGTCATCGGTTGGCCTCCACATTTGTTGTTGTCGCGCCGCGCGGCAGTACTTCTCGATGCGCGGCGGTGTCTCGTCGGTCGTTGGATCTGGACGAGCCGATGTCGTCGTCGGGATCGGCTTCCAGATAGGCAGGGATGCGCAGGGTGAACGTCGAGCCTGTTCCGACTTTGCTCCACAACGTGATTTCGCCGTTGTGGTTGGCTGCAACGTGTTTGGCGATCGCGAGGCCGAGGCCGGTTCCACCCGTCGCGCGCGACCGCGCCTTGTCGACGCGAAAGAACCGCTCGAACACCCGCTCCTGATCTTCCTTCGCGATCCCGATACCGCGGTCGGTGACGGCCATTGCAACTTTCCCGCCTCGGATAGAGCGGCTGACCGAGACCTGCGAACCTTTCGGCGAGTACGCGAGCGCGTTTTCGACGAGGTTCGACAACGCGGTCACGAGCAAGGTCTTGTCACCGAGAACTTCCAGACCACTCGGATGGTCGGTTCTGACGGTGATGTCGGCTGCCTCGGCTGTGGTTCTGGAGCGGTCGACGGCCTCGGCTACCACCTCGTCGACGTCGACGACGTCGAGGTCGGGCAGCTTTTCCGCACCCTGCAGGCGCGACAGCGCGATCAGTTCGTTCACCATGTTGCCGAGCCTGGACGATTCGGCGAGCACGCGGCGACCGAAGTGGGCTACCGACTCGGGGTCGTCGGCGGATTCGAGCAGCGCCTCGGCGAGCAGGCTGAGCGCTCCCACCGGCGTCTTGAGTTCGTGGCTGACGTTTGCCACGAAGTCGCGACGGGTCGCTTCCATCCGGACCTGCTCGGAATCGTCGTCGGCGAACAGGACGACGAAGCTGGTGTCTTCACGACTGAGCAACCTGGCCACACATCGAACGGCGATCCGTTCACGACTGCTGTTGGGACTCTTCGCGCTCAGGTCGGCTTCTGCTTCGGCACCGGTGGCGAGGACACGCTTGGCGGCCACCCAGGCGCGTTCGTCGATCAGGCGGTTACGCACGACGCCGAGTTCCTCGGCACGGGGATTGAACAGGATGACGTCGCGGTGTTTGTCCACGACTGCGATGCCACTCTCGGAGGCGAGAACGATCAGATCGAGAACCTGAGACATCGTGAGCCCGGATTGCGCTTGGCGACGCTGAGTGGTCCTGGTGTTCACATAGGGAACAATCAGGCCACCTGCGATCAAACCGGCGAAGCCTGCCACGAGAGCCAGCAGCACCGCCTGAACAACACTCACGCGGCAATCGTACGTTCGATGTAACCCTCACCAACGCAGGGTGCAGCCTTTTTGGCGCAGGTCACACGGCAGAAGAGTGATGTTCGCCCGGCGTTAACCCAGAGTTGGCCGGGTCGAACATTCACTTGCGGTCCGATACCTACTCGGGGTCTATTTTGCGCCCTGATTGGCAACCGCCGCCGCGCCTGCAGCCGCCGCATCAGGATCGAGGTAGGTCCCGCCGGGATTGAGCGGACTGAGATTTTCGTCCAGGTCGTAGCGCAGGGGGATGCCCGTAGGAATGTTCAAGCCCGCGATGTCGTCGTCGGAAATGCCGTCGAGGTGCTTGACCAGAGCGCGCAACGAATTGCCGTGTGCTGCGACGAGAACGTTCTTACCGGCGAGCAGATCCTGGGAGATGGTCTCCTCCCAATACGGGATCATCCGGACGACGACGTCTTTGAGACATTCGGTCTGCGGAACGTCGATGCCGTCGTACCGCGGATCGCCGTCCTGGCTGAATTCCGTGCCGGCCTCGATCGGGGGCGGCGGGGTGTCATAACTGCGACGCCATGCCATGAACTGCTCGTCGCCGAATTCGTCACGGATCTGCGCCTTGTTGAGGCCCTGCAGTTTGCCGTAGTGGCGTTCGTTGAGCCGCCAGTCCCTGACCACCGGAATCCAGTGTCTGTCGGCAACGTCGAGCGCGATGTTGGCGGTACTGATCGCACGGCGCAGCAAAGAGGTATAGACGACGTCGGGAAGCACGTTCTGCTCCCGCATCAGGCTGCCTGCGCGTTTACCCTCGGCAATTCCCTTGTCGGTCAGGTTCACGTCCACCCAGCCGGTGAACTGGTTCGAGGCGTTCCATTCGCTCTCGCCGTGGCGCAGCAGCACAAGCGTTCCAACGGAGCTACGGGGGCTTTCGTCAGTCATGCGATCATCCTGGCACGTCGGTGCCGCGCCCGTCCTGCGCACCGTGCACGAGATGCTCGAATGCCTTCAGGTTCGCGAGTGACTCACCGCGTGCAGTACGCCAATCCCATTCGCGGCGAATGGATCCCGCGAATCCGAGCTCCAGCAGGGTGTTGAAGTCACCGTCTGCGGCCTCGAGCACCTGACCGAGCACGCGGTCCAGCTCCTCGGGCGTGACCGCGTGCGCCGACAGTCTGCCGACGAGATAGATGTCGCCGACGCGGTCGATCGTGTAGTGCACTCCGTAGAGTCGCCGGTTCCGCCGGAGCAGAAATTTGTGGACACCGGCATCGTTCTCGTCCGGATGCCGACAGACGAAAGCCTCGATCCGGACGCCGTGCTTGCCGAGAGTCAGCAAGCACGTCGTCTTCAGTTTGCGTTCGCCTGGCAGTTCGACGACGAAGTTGTCGACGCCCTTGCGCGTGTATTCCAACTCACGGTCACGCAGCGCACCCTCGATCACGTCGGCCAGTTCGGCGGCGCTCACGCGCGCACACCGCGTCGAAGTCTGATCAATTCGCGTAACCGGTGCATGGCGTCCACCTTCGTTGTGGTTTGAGTGTCGATACGACCCAGAGCCCCCGCGTACGTTTCCTGCGCTTTCTCGTAGCTCGCCAGCAAACCGGTCGCGGTCCGCTCCCAGGAGAAGTTGGCCGCATGCCGCTGTGCGTTCTCCCCCATCCGGACCAGCTCGTGCTTATCGGCAAGCATCCAGCGAATCGCGGACGACCAGTCTTCGGTTCGATGTCCCTGAACCAGAATGCCCGTTTCTCGATTGCGGACCGCAGTACCGAGGCCACCGACGTCGGCGGCGACGACGGGGGTACCGCAGGCCTGAGCTTCGATGGCGACCAACCCGAAGGACTCCGAATAGCTCGGGACCGCAACGATATCCGACGCGCGATACACCTCGACGAGCCGATCCGGCGGTTGCGGTGGCAGGAAGGTCACCTGCTCGCTGATGCCGAGGCTTCGTGCGAGATCGATCAGCGAATCGGGCCGCTCCAGACCCGTTCCCGACGGTCCGCCGACGATAAGTACCCGAAGCGGCATGGTCGCATCGCGTGCCAGCAAATCTGCAGCGGCTCGCACGAGAACGTCGGGGGCCTTGAGCGGCTGGATGCGCCCGACGAAGGTCACGATGTGCTCGTCGTCGCGCAGCCCGAGTTCGCGACGTGCGGCCGCGCGATCGCCGGGTCGATACTTCGCGAGATCTGCTCCGGGAGCTACGACGTCGGTCTTTTCCGGGGATGCCCCGTACGTTTCGATGAGTTGCTTGGCTTCTTCGGAGGTGTTCGCGATGAGACGGTCGGCTTCTGCGACCACTTGCCGCTCGCCGATTTCGCGTGCCGCGGGTTCCGGCGTATCACCCTCGGCGAGGGCAGCGTTCTTCACCGCCGCGAGCGTGTGGGCGGTATGGACGAGCGGTACCCCCCAGCGATCACGCGCCAGCCAGCCGACCTGGCCCGACAGCCAGTAGTGCGAATGCACGAGGTCGTAGTAGCCGGGCTCGTGCCGAGCCTCTTCCCGCAGGACGCCTGCGGCGAACGCACACAACTGCGTCGGTAGGTCGCTTTTGTCGAGGCCCTCGAACGGGCCTGCGACGACGTTGCGGACGAGTATCCCCGGCGCAGCTTCGACGACTGTTGGATCGGCGGACGAGGTCGCTCTCGTGAAGATCTCCACTTCGACACCGCGACGGGCCATCTGAAGAGCGGTCTGCAGTACGTAGACGTTCATCCCACCGGCATCGCCGGTCCCAGGTTGAGCGAGCGGCGAGGT
The DNA here is from genome assembly GCF_043944905.1 of Antrihabitans spumae. NCBI lineage: Bacteria > Bacillati > Actinomycetota > Actinomycetes > Mycobacteriales > Nocardiaceae > Antrihabitans > Antrihabitans spumae. The sequence goes on along the minus strand of NZ_JBIMSN010000003.1, from coordinate 13,998 downwards.
GTGAACCGAGAGGACCGCCACCCGCTTCAGGCGGCTGCTTCGCAAGGAACTCACACCTCCATACTGCACTGTGGCCTCACGGCGCCCGGTCGAGTCCCGCCACGAAGGTCGTGATCTCGGCTACGAACCGCGCCGGGTCTTCGACGAACGGTGCGTGTTTCGTACCTTCCCAGATCGAAACGCGGACGTCGGGCAGCAATTGCGCGCCATGTTCCGCCACCGATGGTTCGACGACAGGGTCGGCCGATCCGTGCACGATCAACGCGGGAACGTCGAGTTCACGCAGCAGGTCGTCGTGGCCGGCTTCCCTGGCGAACAACGCTTCGCGGACCCTCGGCGGGGTGCTGAGACTGATGCCGAACATGTTCTGCGCGACTGCACCGACATCGTCGCGAGCACCTGTGTTCGCGTCGCCGAACGCGCCGAACGCCCGCAGCGCAACTCCCGGTTTCTCGGAATAGACGCCGGGGATCGCTGCTCGCATCGCGGGCCCGACCCGGCCACCGCCCTGACCGCGCCCGATTCCCGTGATGCCGCCGACGAAGACGATGCCCGCCACCGCAGACGTGCCGTCGACCGCGAGGTAGTCGCACAGCACGAGGCCGCCGTAGGACCAGCCGAGTAGAACGGCTCCGGCGGTGATCCGTTCCGCAGCGAGGACCGCTGCCACGTCGGCGGCCCAATTCTTCGGATTGTCGTAGCCCGATTCCGGTGCGCCGGAATAGCCGTGCCCACGTAGGTCGAGCGCGACGACGCGGTACTCCTTCGACAAGCTATCGAGCACCTCGTCACCCCAGCAGCGCAGCGATGCCGCCCAACCGTGCAGCAACACCAACGGCCTTGCCGCTTCCGGTCCGCTGACGCGGTAGACGATGGTGGTGCCATCGTCGGAGGTGGCCTCGCGAATCGGCACGGACTAGTGCTCTTAGTGCAGCGGATCGGACTTGGATGCGCGATCCTCGTAGGTCTTCCGCTGATCCCAGTCCACGTCGAGGATGACGGTGTCCGCCTTGAGCAGCCTGGCGATCCCTTCGCGGCCCGCACGCGGCAGGACGCCGACGATCTTGTTGATCGGTCCGATCAGCGGCGGTACGTACACATCGAAATGCGGTTTGCGCACGGCCGAGACGATCTCGGCGGCAACGTCTTCCGGCTCGCTCTTCGGGATGAAACGGGCGTGGCCGATGCCGGAGCCGAGATCGGTGTTGACGATGTTCGGCATCACACACGACACCTCGACGCCCGTGCCGCGCAATTCGAGTCGAGTTGCTTCGCTAACGCCGACGACGAAGTGTTTGGTTCCGGAATAGGTTGCGACACCGGGGAAGCCGGCCTTGCCCGCGGCGGACGCGATGTTGATCAGGTGGCCGCTGCCCCGTTCGACGAAGCGCGGCAGCACGATCTTCATGCCGTACAGCACGCCGTGGATGTTGATGTCGACGAGGCGGCGAGCGGTGGCGTCGTCCTCCTCGACGAAGCGGCCGACCGGCATGATGCCCGCGTTGTTGATCAAAACGTCGAGTGCGCCGAGCGCTGCCTCCGCAGCTGCGACGAAGCCTTCGAAGGAGTCGCGATCGGTGACGTCGAGCGGCAGTCCGATGGTGCCGCCGCCGATCTCCGAGGCAGTCTGCGCGGCCAGGTCGCTGTCGAGATCGCCGATCGCAACTCGAGCGCCCGCGTCGACGAGAGCCTTCGCCGTCGCCTTGCCGATACCACGCGCGCCACCGGTGATCGCGACGATTCGACCGTTCAGATTCTCAGACTTCGATGCCATTTTCGAACCGTATCAGCGATTGAACCGAATGCGAACCCTGGTTCACTTCCTTCCCTATGATCCGAGGTCATGAACCCCGCAGACGTGATTGCATCCATTCCCTTCGCCGCGAGCGCCGGCGTCGAATTGATCTCCGCAACGCCGGAAGAGGCGGTCGGGCGCCTCGCCTGGCACGAGGACCGCACGACAACCGGCGGCGGTATGCACGGCGGCGCGATCATGACGCTTGCCGACACGATCGGAGCCGTGTGCGCGTTCCTGAACCTGCCGCCCGGCGCGAGCACATCGACGACGAGCTCGAGCACCGTTTTCACCAAGGGCGTGCGCAGCGGCGCTGTCACTGCAACAGCCCGGCCGTTGCATGCAGGTCGCTCGACCATCGCGATCGTGACCGAGGTTCGTGACGAGGCAGGCAAGCTCGTCGCGCAGACCACACAGTCGCAGGCAGTCCTGACGCCGCGGTCCTGACGAATCGTGAAGAGTTGCGCCCCCTGTAGGGGGTCGGACTCTTCACGATCGGGACCCTCGCTAACGTGACCCCCATGCCGAGCCTGCTCGATCGATTCAGAGCCACCGGCGCCGACCTACCGTTCGGCGACCCACTGCCCGCACACGGAGTCCCGTCGGAGGGCTACCTCTGGCGGTTCACGCAACCCGAGACCGGGCGCACTCTCACGGCGCTGATCAGCGTCAACAAGGGCCCCGACGGACCGTGGTCGACGCTTGTCCTCGCCGCGCACCCGAACGGGTTCCTGCGCACGGCGGTGCACCCGCAGGGCGTCGCGGATCCGAAGCGCCTCGGGGCGCGGGCCGGAAGTGCATTCGAGGGCCGATCCGACCGGCTCACAGTGGATCTCGGTATCGACGCACGGATCGACGTGCGGATTTCCGAACCTGTGACCTGGCCGCACAAGGTGTTCGGCGGCGCAAGCTTCTTCCAGTCCATACCTGCCGTAGCCCAGCGTTGGCATCCGTGGCTCTTCGGCGGGACGGTGACGGGAACCGCGACGATCGGAACGGAGCAGTGGGACCTCACCGGCGCCCAGGTCTATGCCGAGAAGCGTTGGGGTGGTGGCAATTTCCCCGAGACCTGGTGGTGCGGCCAAGCGCAGGGCTTCGACGATTCGGGTGCGTGCCTTGCGTTCGCAGGCGGCATCTTCAATACAGGCAAACTTCGCATCGAGACTACGTTGGTCGCGCTACGGCTGCCCGACGGTAACGTCCTGCGCTTCGGCGGCCCGAGCACCTCGCACGTCCGCGCGAAGGTCGACGATCAGAAGTGGTCGCTGCACGGCCGAAATCCCCGCTCCGGCATCGAGATCGAAGGTCGGTCGCCGATCGAGGACGCATTCGTTCTTCCGGTCCCGATCGCTGCGGAACGCAAGAATGTGCCTGCTGCGATCGCACATCTCGGCGCCCGGCTCGACGTTGTCGTCCGGCGTCGAGCCGACATCGTGTGGCGCGGCGAATCACAGCTCGCAGCACTCGAATTCGGCGGTATCGAGCATGCGAGGGCGGAAATCGAGCGACGCGGCGGCGATGTTCAGACCGTCGCCGCGCCCCCGACTTAATCCCGACAGGACGTAGCCAGGCGACCTAGCCGAGCGAACGCCGCATCGACGGCAGCGGATCCGCGTACAGCGCACTCAACGAGGTGACGCTCGCTGCGAACTCCTGCACCCGGTTGCCGAATCCGCTGACTCGAATGTCTTTGCGCAACAACGTAGACGTCTGCGCGAAGGCCGCTGCGACATGCGGAATCCCGGCCGGATACTCGGTGAACGACTGCCCACCGAGAATCACACGATCGGGGTTGAACAGGTCGCGGAGCATTGCGACCGTACGCCCGAGAATCTGGGCACGCTCGACCAGAAGTTCGTGCGCCGCAGTCGAACCCGCTGCCGCTGCGTCGTACAGGCTGCCGATCGCGGGGCGGGAATCACCGACGAGTATGCCCTCGGCGATCGCCCGGCGCAGGAGCGCGCGGTCGCTGACCGTCGCCTCCAAGCAACCTTTCTGGCCGCATTCGCACGTCGCGTCCGAGCCGGTCGGTAGGTGCACGATCGAACCGGGGCCGTTGTTCGGCGTGTGGACCCTGCCGTCGATGGTCAAGGCGACGCCTGCGGTTTCGCGGGCGTAGAAGTACAGGCTGGTGCCGACCGGATCTCGGTCGTCCGGGCTGCGAGGCGCGAGCAACAACTCCGAGGCCGCCATTGCCTCGACGTGCGCCGAGACCGACACGGGAAGGCCGAGCGTCTCACCGACGATCGCGCCGACACGTGCCCCCTTGCCAGCCGAGCCGAGGATGGTCTGCGGTACCTGTGGCCGAATCGACCCGCCCACCGAGTGCCACGCCGACCCACAGTGGCTGTCTGCGATGCCATCTGGAGGTGAAAGCCTTTGCGCTGCGGGCGATTGCTGCGAGCGCGACGTCCTGGTTCGCGCGAGGTGTCGGAATCTCGACGCCACCGAGAATGCGACCGCGCAGGTCGCTCGCGATGACACTGGTGACCACGGCACCGACGTGAATGCCGACGGTCAAATACGGCTCGTGATTGACCTCGAACGGCACCCGCGGGCGACCGATCGCGCCGGACGCCGTCAGGTCGGCACGTTCGCGCAGGAGTCCGGCCCCAAGCAGACCTGCGACCTGTCTGTTCACGGTCGCGATGCTCAATCCTGTTGTGCGAGCAGCGGTATCACGAGATATGGGGCCTTGCGTCGATGCCGAACGGAGTACTGCGGCGGCCGGATTGTCAGCTATTCGCAGCTCCGGTGCGACGATCTGAACGCGTGCGGGTGCGCGATTGGAGACGACGCGCGACAGTTCTAACGGTGTTGCAAGTGCCGGTGCTGCAAGTGTTGGAGTCGACATAAAGTAGTTCCTTGTTCGAGTCCCGGGCTGCGGGAAGTGTCTAGGCGATCACTGGGATCTGGCGCTGGATTGGTGAAACCACGCTGGCAGCGGCACCTGATCGACTCGTCGAGGAAAGCCGGGCTCACCCGAAGGCGAGGCGATGGCGCAGCGCGCTAGCGACAGCTACAGCGACAGCGACAACACAGTTCGCGCGCGAGCGGCAGCCGTGAACCCAGTGCGGAGGTCACATAGGTGACCCGCAGAGCGGTCGACTGGCCGGTAGACATAGGCAAAATCTAGCACCCCGCGACATGTTGTCCAATCGGCGCAGGTCGGGCCGCTTGTGATCAGCGTGACCGAAAGGATGGGCGGCGCGAGCAAGCGCTGGTTGCGTAGGGCATTGCAGCCCGCGTACGCGCACCCCCATCCGAAAGGTCACCCAGTGTCGATCGATGTCTATTCGTCAGCGGAAACGTCTTCTCCAACAACACCATCCGTGGTGAAACTCGGTGCGCACATCGGCGCCCGCATCGACGGAATCACGCTCGGCGGCGACCTGGATCCAGCAACCGTCGAGCTCGTTCGCAACGCGATCCTCGAGCACAAGGTTGTGTTCTTCCGCGATCAAGGTCACTTGGACGACGACACCCAATACGAGTTCGCGCAGTTGCTCGGCACGCCGACCACACCGCATCCGACCGTCACTTCCCGCGGGACGAAGACCCTCGCGATCGATTCCGAATACGGCAAGGCAAACAGTTGGCACACCGATGTGACGTTCGTCGATCGCATCCCCAAGGCCTCGATACTCCGCGCGGTCACCCTGCCCGAGTACGGCGGAACGACGACATGGGCGTCGACGACCGCGGCCTACGAGGCGCTGCCGACACCGCTCAAGCATCTTGTCGAGAACCTGTGGGCAGTGCACACGAACCGCTACGACTACGCCGCGGCATCGGCTCGAACTGCTGCCGACGAGAAGACGCGGGAGTACCGAGCGGAGTTCGAATCGACCTACTTCGAGACGGTTCACCCTGTCGTGCGCATACATCCCGAAACCGGCGAGCGCACTCTGTTGCTCGGTCACTTCGTCAAGCAGTTCGTCGGTCTCGGCTCGAAGGAATCACAGGCGATCTTCTCGCTCCTGCAGGACCGCGTCACAACACTGGAGTTCACGACCCGCTGGAACTGGGCGGTGGGCGACGTCGCGATCTGGGACAACAGGGCAACCCAGCACTACGCGGTTGCCGACTACGACGACCAGTACCGACGCCTCAACCGCATCACGCTCGCAGGCGACGTACCTGTCGACGTGCACGGCGAACGTAGTCGGTCCATCACCGGCGACGCCGAGCACTACTCGGTGATCGAGGGCTGAGTAGCGAGGACCGAGGACGCCTCGCATTACGATCGCGACCATGACTACGAACCGCACAGCAGTCGTCACCGGAGCAAGTTCTGGGATCGGCGCAGCCACCGCGCGCGCTCTCGCGGCGGACGGCTTCGACGTCGTGATCGGAGCCCGGCGCGTCGATCGACTCGAAGAGCTCGCAGCCGAGATCGGCGCAACGGCGCTGCAGTTGGACGTCACCGACGAAGACTCCGTCGCGGCGTTCACCGCCGTGATTCCCCGGGTCGACGTGTTGGTCAACAACGCGGGCGGCGCCAAGGGCGTCGCCTCGGTTGCAGACGCCGATCTCGACGACTGGCGGTGGATGTGGGAAACCAACGTCCTCGGCACGTTGCGGATCACGAAGGCGTTGCTGCCGAAGCTGATCGAATCGGGCAACGGTCTGATCGTCACGATCACGTCGATCGCCGCGCTCGTCTCCTACGACAACGGGGCTGGCTACACCTCGGCCAAACATGCGCAGGCCCTGCTGCATCGCACCCTGCGTGGGGAGCTACTCGGAAAACCCCTGCGGCTCACCGAGATTGCGCCGGGTGCCGTCGAAACCGAGTTCTCCCTCGTCCGATTCGACGGCGACGAGGACAAAGCCGCCGCGGTGTATCGGGGTATCGATCCCCTTGTCGCGAGCGACATCGCCGAGATCGTGTCGTTCGCCGCATCGCGACCGTCGCACGTGAACCTCGATCAGATCGTTGTGCAACCGCGCGACCAGGCAGGTGCAGGCAGGTTCAATCGGCGGAGTTGACCGGCTCAGCCACGCAGCTCGGCGGGCGTCCACTTCGGCCACACCGGCATATGGGTTGGGCGGCCGTCGGCGAAGCTCGCGACCAGCCGAAAGGGGTTGGCTGCGGTTGTGTTGTCGTAGACGTAGGCCTGGTCGACCATGGCTATCGCGATCGCGAGCAATCCCCACAGCCGACCGAAGCGTTCTCGAATTTTGTCTTCGGGGACGAAGTGGCCGCCGTTCGCTACCCGGTCGACAACGCGGGCGACTGCCAATTGCTCCGGTATCAGCACGATGTGGACGCTGACGTGAAAACCCGCCGCGTTCGCGTCGCGGAGCAGCTCGAGTTTCGACTCGTGGGAAAACACGGTCTCGGCGACGAACGAGCGCCGGTCGGCTATCTGCTGCGCACGCTCTTCGGCGGCAATCCTCGCGGCATCGTAGGAGTGCTCAGCGGCGTGCTCCGGCCACCGCTGCGCCGCGATGACGTCGGCGTTGATGAACGGCAATCGAGTGGCTGGTCCGAGCACACGGTTGTAGAAGGTGGTTTTCCCGGCACCGTTGGGTCCCGCGATGGTGTGCAGGACAGGGTCAGGGCTCAAGCCCTTCCCGACTCGTCGGCACGGGGATGGTGGACGACGTTGCCGTCTGCGTCGAGTTCGACGTACGAGCGTCCAGCGCTGGAGAACTCGGCGGCGAGGTTCAGCTCTTCACGGCGGGCGCCGATTCGTTCGGTCCATTCCGCGCGGACCACTGCCTGCTCACGCTCGGTAAGCGCGTCGTATTCTCTGCGGCCGGCAAGAACGTCGGCGATGGTGCTGTGCGAGACGCTGTGTGAGGATTCGAGTTCGCGGCCGATCCGCGCCCAGTGCGCTATTTGCTGAGCGGCGCTGCGGCTCATCACTCCGCCAACAAGTTTCGCGGACGCGTAGAGCTCGTTGTCGATCCGTGTCGGTGATGTAGTCGCCATGGCAGTGACCTCCTCCGATCAACTGTAGCAGTCTGCAACAGCGCAGGCGAAGGTGAGTTTTACCACGTCACAACGCGGATCAGCGACCGGGCGTCGACGGCTGTGCCGGAATGGGCGCCGGCTTGACCGCGGTCGCGGACACCGGAGATCCAGGCTTCTCGGCTAGCGCCGAGAGCGACTTCCAGGTGTCCCAGTCGATGGTCCAGTCGTAGATGTCGCCGTCCGCCGCCGACAGGTCGATCCGCGTTCCCGTCACCTCGACCGGATCGCCGTACAGCGCGGTCGGGAAGTACACCGCAGCGTCCTCCGGTGACAGGTTGATACAACCGTTGGTGACGTTGGACGAGCCCTGCACGCCGGTCGTCTCCGGATTGGCGTGGATGAACTCGCCGTTGTTCGAGATACGAACTGCCCAGCGTTCGCGAACGTTCTCGTAGAACGGCGGATTCGACATCAGAAAATCTTCGTGTTTTTCGCTGACGACGTGCACACCGCTGCGAGTGACGTTGCGGTCTTCGTTGCCTTCGCCGTAGCTGACCGCGAAGTCGAAGACGACCTCGCCGTCACGAATCACCTGCATGCGGTGGCTCGGCGCACTGGCCTTGACGATCTGACTGCGGCCGATCGAGAAGTTCGACGTGATGTCGGAATCGCCGTAGGCGCCGTCGCCGTAGTTCACGCCGTAGAGCTTCGCGTCGAGGCTGACCTTGGTGCCAGGCACCCAGTAGTTCTGCGGGCGCCAGTGTGCGCGCGAGCCGTTGTCGTCGGGCAACCATGCCCACGAGCCCACGGTCGGCGGATCGGTTTTCACCGTCAACGCCTTCTCGACCGCGGCTTTGTCCTCGACGTGCGCATCGAACTGCACGATGATCGACGCCGCTATGCCGACCTCTTGACCGTCGGCGATCTGAATGTTTGCCGAGGTCCGCGAATCCGGCGTCAGAGTCGTGAAGCTGCCCTCGATGGGCGCTGTCTTGTTCTCCGCGCCGACCGCGGTGCCCGACCAGGTGTAGGTCACACCGTAGCCCAGCGGCTCGCCGACAGTCCACGTCGTCAGGTCGGCACTCGGGGCGCCCTTGACGGGCTTGCCTGCCGGGTTCGTCAGGGTGACGTCGCGCAGCGTGCCGTCTTCGACCCGCACCGAAACCGGTGCGATCGGACTGACGTCGTCGGCATCGGCCGCGGGTTCGTAGACGATCTGCGGACCCTTGGCTTCGGGAGGCTGCTCGGTGTCCGACTTGGTGCTGCAGCCGACAAGCAGCGCCAGCGTGGCGAGCAATGCCGTCACGATTGCGAACGCTCTACCCCAGATCTGCCGAGCACTGCGTCTAGTCACTCGCTCCACGTTACCTGCGAGCTCTCCCCTACCGAGGAGATCCGGCTACAGCGAAAGGCCGACGGTCACCGGCTCCGGTTCGAGTGTCACCCCGAAGGCCGCGTGCACCCCTGCGCGAACCGTTCGGGCCAAGTCGACGATGTCCGACGCCCGTGCTGAACCACGATTCGTCAAGGCAAGCGTGTGTTTCGTCGACAAACGAGCAGGAGCGTCGACGCCGGGGAAGCCTTTCGCGAATCCCGCGCGCTCGATCAGCCACCCGGCGGACAGTTTCACCCCATCGGGAGCGGGAAAACGCGGCACCGTGACCTCGCCCACTCTGTCGGCGATTGCGGACAATACGGTCGAAAGGTCCTCTTCTGCCACAACCGGATTGGTGAAGAACGAGCCGGCACTCCAGGTGTCGTTGTCGTCTGCCGCGAGGACCATTCCCTTGCTGCGGCGGAGCCCGAGGACCGCGTCTCGTACCTGCGCCGCAGGGCGGGTTTCACCTTCGTCTGCGGTGAGGACGCGAGCGAGTTCGCCGAATCGCAGGGGCGCACTCGTCCCGTCCGAGCGCAACGCGAACGTCGCGGACAGGACGACCGCACGATCGGAATGCTTGAGCACACTGGTCCGGTAGGCGAGCCCGAGTTCGTCGGGAGCAACGGTTCGGACGTCGCCGCTCGCACGATCGAGCAGGTCGACGCTCGTCAGCAGCGACGATATTTCGACGCCATAGGCACCGACGTTCTGTACCGGCGTCGCACCGGCGGAACCGGGGATACCGGAAAGACATTCGAGTCCGCCAAGACCAGCGGCGACGGTCTCGGCGACCACCCGATCCCATTCGGCACCCGCATCGACCGACACGCTCGCTGCGTCCATCCGAATCTCGTCGTTGGCAACCCGCACGACGACGCCGTCGAAGCCCTCGTCCGAAATCAGCAGGTTGGAGCCACCGGCAAGCACCAGCACCGGGATACCTGCCGCATCGAGCAGGCGGACCGTTGCGACCAACGCCGCTGTCGTGGACGCTTCGGCAAGAACACGCGCGGGTCCGCCGACGCGCAACGTCGTGAGGTCCGCGAGCGGGACCTGCTCCGACAGCACAGCGCCCGCCGAAGTGAGTTCGGCACGCAGGCGTGGATTCAACACAACTGCAAACGGTAGCGTGCCGCGCATGGGACACCGCATCGAGCATTCCGCTCGGCACACGAAATCCGTCGATGCTCTGCACGCAGCTTTCACCACCGAGCAGTACTGGAAGGACCGGCTTGCCGAGATCGGCGGCCCAGGTGCGGAATTGGTCGAAGCGCGCATGGATTCGGACACGTTCTCGGTCACCCTCATCCAGGGCATCGCAGCCAAACATCTGCCGCCGATGGTGACGAGGATCCGCCCAGGCGACCTCAGAATCGATCGCACCGAGTCCTGGGGACCCCTACGCAACGGCTCGGCGACGGGAACATTCTCCGTCCGAACCGAAGGCGCACCGGGCAAGATCTACGGAACTTTGACGCTCACGACCGACGGCACCGGTTCCCTGCTGCGCATCGAAGGCACGGTCACCGTCGACATTCCGTTCTTCGGCGGCAAGATCGAAGAGGCGATCGCAGAGCAGCTGCGGCGCCTCAACGAGAAGGAAGACGCGTTCACCGAAAATTGGACGTCGGAGCAAACCTGACCGCGCTGTTGGGCGGACGCTCGTTCGAACGGGGTTCGGCGGCCCGGTAATCTAAATGCCCATGGCCCGCCGAATCGACTATTCCGCCCGGTATCACTACAGCACCGAGCAGGTGTATTCGGCATTGACGAACCGTGACTATTGGGAAGCGATCGTCGAGAAGATGCGCGAGTTCTCGCCGAATCACATCGAGAGCTTCGAGGTCGGACCGTCGGGTATCGACCTCGTGTTCCACCACATCCTCCCGCGAGAACTGCTGCCCGAGATCGCACAGACGGTGATGCGCAAAGACATGGTCATCACCCGTAAGCAGAGCTTCTCGCCGTTCGGCCCCGAGGTGACGGGTCAGTACGCGGCGTCGATTCCTGGAGGTCCCGGCAGCCTCACAGGCACGATGCGACTGTTCGAGACCGAGGCAGGCTGCACACTGCGGACCTCCTCGGAGGCCAAGGTATACATCCCCGGATTCGGACCGAAGCTCGAGCAACTCATGCTCGTCAACGTGATCGACCTGTTCCGCGGCGAAGCCGAAGTGACCGTCGATTGGCTCGACAAGCTCACAGCGTCCTGACCTGATCCGGTGCGCCCGCCTGCCCCGCAGGGGGTGATCACCCGAGGCACCACCGGGATCAACCGACTGCGCCGCAGCGATCGCTGGCTCGTTCACAACGATCGGGTTCGGTCGGTGTTGGGTGCAGCGCAGGACCCGTTGGTGGTCGATCTCGGTTACGGGGCAAGTCCGGTCACGACACTCGAACTGGCGGCACGGCTGCGGACCGTCCGAGCCGTCGTTCGGGTAGTCGGTCTGGAAATAGACCCCGCTCGTGTCGTTGCCGGCCAGGACGGCGTCACGTTCGCCCGTGGCGGTTTCGAACTCGCGGGCCTGCGACCGGTTCTGGTGCGCGCCTTCAACGTTCTTCGTCAGTACCCCGAAGAGTCGGTCGAGGATGCGTGGGCGAGGCTGCGATCCGGTCTGGGGCCGGGTGGCCTGATCGTCGACGGCACCTGCGACGAGATCGGTCGTCGCTGTTCGTGGATTCTGCTCGACGCCGACGGCCCGGTCTCGCTCACCCTCGCATGGGATCCCTTCGCCGTCGAGCGACCGTCCGACATCGCCGAGCGACTCCCGAAAGCGTTGATCCATCGCAACATTCCCGGTGAGCGGGTCCACGAATTGCTGGCCGCCGCAGACCGCGCCTGGGCGTCAGCGGCAGCGGTCGCACCGTTCGGTCCGCGGGTCCGGTGGCGGTCGGCGCTGGAGTTGCTGCATTCGGCCGGTGTACCGGTGACGGTCCAACGCAGGCGCATGCGCGACAACGTACTGACCGTCCCGTGGGACGCAGTTGCGCCGGCGAGCTAGCCTGCGATAGGACCCCGGTGAAAGGTGAAAGTATGCGCTCGACACTGCTGTCGCGACGAGATCTCGACTTCCTGCTCTACGAATGGCTGGACGTCGAGGGGCTCACGGCAAGGAAGCGGTTCGCCGACCACTCACGCGAGACTTTCGATGGGGTCCTCGACCTCTGCGAACAGGTCGCGACAAAGTATTTCGCACCTCACAACAAGCTCAACGATGCCAACGAACCCACGTTCGACGGCGATCGTGTGACGATCATCCCCGAGGTAGCGACCGCACTCGACGCCTTCGCGAAGGCCGACCTGCTCGGTATGACGTTCGACAACAGGTTCGGCGGTGCGCAGTTGCCGTTCACGGTCGGGACAGCGTGCTTCGCCTGGTTCCAGGCGGCGAACGTCGGCACGTCCGGTTATCCGTTCCTCACGCTCGGCAACGCCAATCTCCTTGTGGCACATGGCTCCGAGGAACTGATCGACACCTATGTCCGCCCGATGCTCGACGGCCGCTTCTTCGGCACGATGTGCCTGTCGGAGACGCAGGCCGGGTCCTCGCTTGCCGACATCGTCACCCGCGCCGAGCCTCGCGACGACGGCACCTACCGCGTGTTCGGTAACAAGATGTGGATCTCCGGCGGCGATCACGAACTGACCGAGAACATCGTCCACCTGGTGCTTGCGAAGATCCCCGGCGGTCCGGCAGGTACGAAAGGTATCTCGCTGTTCGTCGTACCCCGCTTTCTGGTGAACTCGGACGGCTCGATCGGCGAACGCAACGACGTCGTGCTCGCCGGGCTCAATCACAAGATGGGGTTTCGCGGCACGACCAACACCGTGCTCAATTTCGGTGAGGGTAGGTACACGCCCGGCGGTGCGGCTGGTGCGGTCGGCTATCTGGTCGGCGAGCCGCATCGCGGACTCGCGTACATGTTCCACATGATGAACGAGGCTCGCCTCGGAGTCGGCTTGTGCGCAACAAGTCTCGGCTACACGGGATATCTGAAGTCGCTCGAGTACGCCCGATCTCGCGAGCAGGGCCGCTCGCCGCTGAGCAAGGACCCAAGTGCCGCACAGGTTCCCATCATCGGTCACGCAGATGTGAAGCGAATGTTGCTGGCGCAGAAGTCTTATGTCGAGGGCGCGTTGGCGTTGAACCTCTATTGTTCGCGCCTCGTCGACCTTCAGCACACCGCCGAATCGGAAGACGAGCGTTCCGGAGCAACAGCATTGCTCGATATTCTTACGCCGGTCGCGAAGAGCTGGCCGTCGCAGTGGTGCCTCGAAGCGAACAGCTTGGCGATCCAGGTACACGGTGGCTACGGCTATACCCGGGAATACGACGTCGAACAGCACTACCGAGACAACCGGCTCAATCCCATTCACGAAGGCACCCATGGCATCCAAGGTATGGATCTGTTGGGGCGCAAGGCAGTTCAGAATGGTGGCGCGAGCCTGCTGGCTTTCGGTGGCGCGTTGTCCGGGACCCTGGCTGCGGCAACGGAGCGCGGTGGCGAGCTCGCGGAACTCGGGGTGGCTCTGCAGGCGACGTCGCAGCGGCTGCTTGCCGTGACCGCGGAGATGTTCGCGGGCGGCGACATCGAAGCCGCCATGGCGAACAGTTCGATCTATCTCGAGGCATTCGGTCACGTTGTCGTGGCGTGGATCTGGCTGGAACAGCTCGTGGCGGCCGACGGGAAGACCGGCGATTTCTACGACGGCAAACGACAGGCTGGTCGGTACTTCTATCGCTACGAACTTCCGAAAACGGCCCCGCAACTCGATCTGCTCGCGAGCCTCGACCGCACTACCTTGGATATGTCGGACGCCTGGTTCTAGCAGGCGGCTACGCCGCTCGTGAGACATCCCTAGGCTTTAAGAGTCAAGCGGCGAGTGTTTTCGGCGTTGTT
>NZ_JBIMSN010000029.1:106188-138352 GCF_043944905.1 Antrihabitans spumae | reverse complement strand
CGGCAAACACGTTGACGATTCACCACCCCGTTGTCGTCACCCCCAGAGACCGCCAACAAACGGATTGCTGCGTCAGTACTTCCCGAAAGGCACAAAGCTGTCAGTGCACTCGGTCGAGCGCTTGCGTGAGGTGGCTCTCCAACTCAACCAACGCCCACGCAAGACGCTCGACTGGCAGACTCCACAGGAAAGGCTCAACAAATTGCTAGGTGTTGCGTCGACCGCGTGAATTCGCCCTCCGAAAGGACTCACGAGCGGCGGCGCCGCCTCAGGTTCAGGCGGAAGCCGTCCGGCATGACCGTAAGTCGCTCCTGCACCCGCAGTTGGTAATCCGCGTCGGGCTCGAGGTCGTACCGACGCAGGATCGTCCCCAAGACCAGCACGGCCTCGTGTAACGCGAATTGTCTTCCGATGCAGGCACGCTCGCCCGTTCCGAACGGCTTGTAGATATGCGCCGGACGTGCTTTCACCCGCGCGGGCAGGAAGCGGTCGGGGTCGAACACATCGGCGTCGGGTCCCCATGCCGGGTCGCGGTGCAGCGACGGTATGGACACGAGTACACCGTCGCCTGCTCGCATCGGATATCTGCCGACAAGCGTCGTATCCTCGCGAGCTTCGCGACCGTAGATGGGCGCGGTCGGCCACATCCGAAGGGCTTCGTCGAGCACCCGGCGGACGTGCCGAAGCTTGGCGATCTGTTCGAACGACGGGTCGGCACCTGTGTCGGGACCCCACACCTCGTCGACCTCGGCCTGCGCCTTCGCGAGTATCTCGGGATGTTGGGACAGATAGTAGAACGCGAACGACAAGGCGCCAGAGGTTGTTTCGTGCCCGGCGACGAGGAAGGTCAGCACCTGGTGTCGGATGTTGACGTCGTCGATACGGTCGGGGTCGTCGTCGCGCGCCGCCCGCATCATCAACTCCAGCAGGTCGTCGGGGCCGGTATGGCCAACCTCGCGCCGTTCACGAATCACCTCGTCGACGACGCCGTTCATAAAGGCGATGCGGTCCAGGTTGCGTTTGTCCGCGCGGCGCCATAGCAGTTCTCCGACCAGCGGCGGACTGAGAAACGTACGTAGTTGCGCATGCCGAAGCGCGCCGACCATCGCCTCGACGAACGGGTGCAACCGCTCGCGTCGGAACGAGTCGAACGGATGGCTGAACCCGGTGCGGCCGATCGTCTCCAACGTCAGCTTGGTCATGTCGGCGGATACGTCGACGGTCGTTCGGGTGTCCCAATCCGCGACGAGTTCGCGCGCTACGTCGACCATGATCTGGTGGTAGGAGCGCATCGCGGCCTGAGTGAACGCGGGACGCAGGAGATTGTGTGCTTTGCGCCAATTGGGCTCGTCGTTGTAGGCGGTGAAGAGACCGTCGCCGCCGATCTGCCGCAATCGTGCGACCGCTGGACTGAGGTACTTTGCGAATCGGGCCTCGTCGGACAACTCGGCAACCATGTCGGCGCCGGAAACGAAGACGATCCTGCGTCCGAAGATCTTGCGCTCGAAGATCGGTCCCAATTGCTTGCCGAATCGCATCACATCTTGAATAGGTCTGCGCGGACTGGAGTTTCGGACGTCACCGAGGATCGGGATACGGCCCGGCGGGTGTGGAATCGACGCCGGTGACTCTTGTTCGAGAACCTCGGTGCTCACAGGCGCCTCCACATATAAACGAGCCAGCTCCGTTGCTGAACCCATGTCTAGTAGCGAACTTACGCGCTACTGAACCCGTGTCAAGTAACATCGAGGCGGCAATGACATCGGCACGAAAGAGACTCGATCCGGAGCAACGGCGAGAGCAGTTGCTCACCATCGGCGCGCGCTTGTTCGCGGGACGTCCCTACGAAGATGTGTGGATCGAAGAGGTCGCCGAACTCGCCGGTGTATCTCGCGGTCTGATGTACCACTATTTCCCGACCAAGCGCGACTTCTTCGCGGCGATCATTCGGCTCTCGGCCGAGAAAATACTCGCCTCGACCGAGGTCGATCCGGAACTGCCGATCGCCGACCAGGTCGCTGCCGGACTCGACGCTTACATCGACTTCGTCGTCGACAATCCGCACCACGTCATGGCGGTCAATCGTGGCGCACTGTCGGGGGAGAAGGACATTCGCGAGATCGTCGAATGGGAACTCGGTGTGCTGCAGCAGCGGATCGTCGAAGCCGTTGGTTTGCAGGGGCATTCGAAAGACGTCGCAACGATTGCGGTCCGCGGCTGGCTGGTCTTCACCCGAGCGGTATGCGTCGACTGGGTCGAAAGTCGTGCGGTCACCCGCGACGAGCTACGAGAACTGTGCCTACGTACGCTCGCCGGCGCGCTCGGTCCGTCGGTGCCGCTCGACGAACCGCCTCACTGACGAGAAGCTGCACGAATGTCGCTGGATTCGAGCACACGTTTCGCAGCGCCGTTGGCAGCCACCGCGAGCATCGCGGCACCGATCTGGTCTGTCGTGACGACGAGATTGGGCGCCACTCGTTTCAACACGAAGAACAGCGGGGTCGCGGCGGTGTAGGCGGTGCGGTACAGCCGTGTCTTCGACTGCACGCCGTGCAGCGGCTGAATTATGCCGGGGCGAAACATGTAGGCAGAGAACGGGAGTGCAAGCAGGTCGTTTTCGGTTTTGCCTTTGACGCGCGCCCACATGGAACGACCCTGCTCCGTACTGTCGGTTCCTGCGCCGGAGACGTAGACGAACGTCGAATCCGGGCTCAGTCGCGCCAGGGTGCGCCCGACCGACATCGCATAGTCGTAGGTCACCCGGGTGTAGTCGGGTTCGTCCATACCCACCGACGACGTGCCGAGGCAGAAGAGGCAGGTGTCGTAACCGGTGAGGCGGTCCTCGATCGATTCCAGATTCGTCAGGTCCGAATGAATCAACTCGGTCAATTTCGCATCGCTGCGCTGCAACGGAGTCCGGCCGACTGCGAGTACTTCGGTCACGCGCGGGTCGAGCAGGCATTCACGCAGAACGCCTTGGCCGACCATCCCGGTCGCACCGAACAGGATCACCTTCATGAAGACAAGTGTGCACTGCTCAGCGAGTCAGCGTTGCAATCGCATGGATGCGGTCGGCTGCGTCGTCGACGATTCGGGTGATCAGATCAGCACACGTTGGTAGGTCGTCGAGCATGCCGACAACCTGTCCCGACGCGAGCACCCCCGCAGCGGTGTTCCCCTCGACTAGACCGGCGCGCAGCAGCATCGGTGTGTTCGCGGCCATCACAACCTGAGACCACGTGAGTTCCTTGGCCTTGCGCATCGCGATTCCGTCGCGGACCAGTGTCGACCACTTCATGCCGGTCATGTTCTTGAACTTTGCCGCATTTCCGACAGCTGCGACGAGTCCTCTTGTGCTGGAGGAATCTTCGAGTTTGTCTACCAAGTCGGTTCGCAGCACTCGATGTGGCATACCATCGACCTTCTTCGACACGATCGTGTCTTGCAGCCCGCGCTGCAGATACTCCTGCTTCACCGAATCCGGCACCGTCGATTCCTGGGTGAGCAGGAAGCGTGTCCCCATTGCGACGCCTGCCGCGCCGTAAGCCAACGCCGCTGCCAAACCTCGTCCGTCGTAGAAACCGCCGGCTGCGACAACCGGAATATCGACCGCGTCGAGAACCGACGGCAGCAGCAGGGTCGTCGCGACCGGACCCGTGTGTCCGCCGCCCTCACCGCCCTGCACGATCACCGCATCCGCACCCCACGCTGCGACCTTCTTGGCATGTTTGGCGGCACCGATGGACGGAATCACCACCACGCCAGCTGCTTTGAGCCGTGCGATCAACGCTTCCTTCGGAGCAAGGGCGAACGACGCAACTCGTACTCCCTGCTCGATAAGTAGCTCGATTCGCTGCGGGGCGTCGCTTGCGTCGGCACGGATGTTGACGCCGAACGGTCGATCGGTCAGAGTTTTGGTCTTCGCGATAGCGGCTTCGAGTTCCGGGTAGGTCATGGTCGCAGACGCCAGAATTCCGAGTGCACCCGCCTCTGCCGTCGCCGCAACCAGTCGTGGTCCGGCTACCCAACCCATCCCGGTCTGAACGATCGGATGTTCGATGCCGACCAACTCGGTCAGCGGTGTCACGAGTGTGCTCACGCCGCGACCTCCTTGTTTCGGAACCCGCGCGGATCGATCACCTCGCGGATCAGTTGCAACTCATCGGCATTCGGCAACCTGGTGGTTCCTGCGGCGGCGAGTTCGACGATCTCGAAGGTTGTGTTCGCTACGACGTCGTCCGGGCTGACACCCGGGTGGAGGGTCACCGCACGCATCGCGTGATTCGGTCCGCCGAAGTCGAACACACCGAGATTGCTGACGACGCGGTGGACGTTCAAGTATTTGTACGCCGGGTTGTCGGGATCGATCGCGTCGTAGCCGACGCCCGATACGACGTCGACTTTGTCGACGAAGACACGGGCCGAATGCTTCGGTACCCAGTAGCTCGTCGCGTGATTGATCGTGTTTCCCGGCGCGCCTCGAACGCCGAACATCTGTCGCGTCGGGTGCTGCAGCGGTCCGAAGGCGGACAGGTTCTGGTTCCCGTACCGATCTATCTGATTGGCGCCCATCACGACGTGCCGTCGTCCGGAGGCGACGACGTCGAACACCTTGCGAAACGGGAGCCAACCCTCGATCGGAGCCTTCGCACCGAGCGCCGGGGTAGCAGCGAGGAGCAGGGCCTCCCCGTCGGAGATGAGGAGGTCGGGTTCGGTCGTCAGACGTGCCAGCCGAGCTCCGATACTCGGTAGGGTCGCCATCGGACTTGCCATGATTTCGCCTGCGCCGGTGAAGAGTTCGGCGCAGGCGATCGCGCACACCTCTGCCCGGGTGATCTCCTCGCTCATTGCCCGCCCTCACCGTTCGTTGCGGCGTCCGTGAACTTCCGCACGGCCGCTTGGTAGTCGTCTTCGCTACCGGCGAGGTACGTGTCGACAAATTGTTGCCACGCAGCAGGATCTTTCGCGGCCTCGGCGTAGTGGCGCTGGAACTTCTCGTCTCGGCCGTAGCTCTCGCCCGCGAGTGTGAAGTGCGCTCCGCCCGGCGCCTCGACGACGGCGTCGACCATCATCCTGTTCAACAGAAGTGCCTGCAGGGGAACAGCTTCGATCAACTCTTCGGTCTCGACTATGCGCTCGACCGAGACGTACCGCTTCGTTGCGGCCATGCAGTAGAGGTCGTCGAAGTACGGATCGACGCCGGTGTAGGCGGCGTTGCCGTGCTTGTCGCCGAGGTTCAGATGCACCAGCGCGGCGTCGAGGGTCAAGGCAGGCATAGCGACGAGAGTTTCTGCCCGACCCGACTCGTCGAGGTAAGGCGATGTGACGGTGCGTAATTCGTCGCCCCAGAAGTTGCGGACGTCGGATCCGAGTCCGGCACGGATCGGCAGGAACGGTAGCCGTGCGCCTGCTGCTTCGAGTCCGCATTTCAGCATGCCCTCGTCCATCTCGCGAACTTCAATGGCGCCGGTAGTGCGGGCCTTTGCGAACCATGGATCGTAGAACGGTGCCGAGTCCAGGGATACGAAGCCGTAGTAGGCCTTTCGGACTTTGCCTGCCGAACAGAGCAGGCCGAGGTCAGGACCGCCGTAGGTGACGATGGTCAGATCCGTGAGGTCGGATCGAAGGATCGCTCGGATGAATGCCATCGGCTTGCGGCGCGAGCCCCAGCCGCCGATTCCGATCGTCATGCCACTGCGGAGTTCGCCGACAACCGCGTCGAGCGTCGTTCGCTTGTCTCGCATCAGTGCGTTCCTCCTGCAGCGCGCTGTCGCGCGAGGTCGTCTTCGAAACGTTCACGGATCTCGTCAGCCGCACCCGAGAGGTTGAGTTCGAAGGTGAATCCCTGCTCGTAGCGGTAGCTGCGGTGCACGTTCTGCAGGTCGATACCGTTCAAGGCTTCCTTTGCAGCGCGGATGACGCGGCCGTCTTTGGCTGCTATGTCTGCTGCGACTTCCATAGCGGCATCGTCCAACTCGCTCCTCGGCACAACTTTGAACACCGAGCCGTGGTGCTGAAGTTCCTGTGCGGTGATCGTCCGCGCCGTGAAGAACAGTGCGCGCATCAAGTGCTGTGGCACCAGACGGGCGAGATGTGTCGCGGCGCCGAGCGCACCACGGTCGACCTCGGGCAAACCGAAGGTGGCGTCGTCGGAGGCGACGATGATGTCGGAGTTGCCGACGATGCCGATTCCGCCGCCGAGGCAGAAGCCGTTGACCGCGGTGACGACGGGGACCTGGCAGTCGTATACCGCTGAAAACACCTCCGCACAGCCACGATTGGCGTCGATCAGGCTTTGATGGCCGGGGTTGCGCTGGATTTCCTTGATGTCGACGCCAGCGCAGAAGCCGCGGTTTTCCGCCCTGACGACGACGACACGGTTGCGCTGGTCGCGGCCGGCGTTGCGCACGGCGTCTGCGAGATCGAACCAGCCCTTCGTGGGAAAGGCATTGACCGGCGGGTAGTCGATGGTGACTACTGCAACCCCTGATCCGTCGGTCTGTGAAGTGATTGGCATGTGTGGTTCCTAAGGTTGTCGCCAAACCAAGCGATTGCTTGGTAGGTTAGCACGGTGAGTATCGATGTATCCCTCGACGGCACGGTCGTCCTGGTGACCGGTGGCGTCCGCGGCGTCGGCGCAGGCATCAGCCGGAAGTTTCTGGAAGCAGGCGCTGCGGTGATTGCGTGCGCTCGACGACCACCCGAGCGCACTGTCGAATATGGCGGTCGCACGGTGCATTTCGAATCGTGCGACATCCGAGATGCCACAGCCGTCAGAGATCTGACTGCCCGCATCGTCGCCGAATACGGCAGCCTCGACACGGTTGTGAACAACGCGGGCGGATCGCCGTTCGCCGCTGCGGCCGAGGCGAGCGCGAAGTTCCACGCCAAGATCGTCGAACTCAATTTGCTTGCACCATTGCTGGTGTCGCAGGCCGCCAACGAGATCATGCAGAAGCAGCCGAACGGCGGATCGATCGTCATGGTGTCGAGCGTCAGCGGGGGCCGCCCGTCGCCCGGCACGGCTGCCTACGGCGCTGCAAAGGCTGGACTCGACAACCTCTCCGCAAGCCTCGCCGTCGAATGGGCGCCGAAAGTTCGGATCAACTCGATCGTCGTCGGTCTCGTCGAGACCGAACTCAGCGATCTGCACTACGGCGGTCCCGACGGACTCGGGCGGGTCGCGAACACGATCCCAATGCTGCGTATGGCGAGGCCAGAGGATGTCGGCAACGCCGCGGTGTTCCTCGCGTCCCCACTTGCCTCCTACATCAGCGGGACGACCTTGACAGTCCACGGCGGCGGCGAACGTCCGGCATTTCTTGCTGCGGCCGCGGGTCGAGAACCTGCCGCCGTTGCGCCATCTACTACCGACAACACGAACAGGGAGAACTGAGTGACCGGAATATGTGCCGATCGCGTCGTCATCGTCACCGGCGCCGGCCGAGGTATCGGGCGAGCGCACGCCCTCGCATTCGCGGCGGCGGGCGCGAAAGTGGTCGTCAACGATCTCGGCGCAGGGCTTGACGGCTCGGCATCGGTGGACGATCCAGCGCAGGCGGTGGTGGCTGAGATCGAGGCGGCAGGTGGTGCTGCCGTCGTCAACGGCGACGACGTCGCGGACTGGGCAGGCGCGAAGCGCCTTGTCGGTACCGCGTTGGAGCATTTCGGTCGACTGGACGTATTGGTCAACAACGCCGGCTTTCTGCGCGACCGAATGCTCGCGAATCTGAGCGAGGACGAGTGGGACGCCGTTGTGCGAGTTCATTTGAAGGGGCATTTCGCACCGATGCGGCACGCGATCGAATATTGGCGAGCGGAATCCAAAGCGGGCAGGGCAGTCGATGCGCGCATCATCAATACAAGTTCGGGTGCCGGATTGCAGGGCAGCGTAGGTCAGGGCAATTACGCAGCAGCGAAGGCCGGTATTGCCGCGTTGACCCTGAATGCAGCGGCAGAATTCGCGCGATACGGCGTGACGGTCAATGCAATAGCGCCAGCAGCCCGGACCCGTATGACCGAGTCTGCCTTCGCCGACACGATGGCGAAACCCGACGCCGGCTTCGATTCGATGGCGCCGGAAAACATCTCTCCCCTCGTTGTGTGGTTGGGCAGCAGCGAATCGGCGCAGGTGAGCGGTCGTGTATTCGAGGTGGAAGGCGGCAAGATCGCGATCGCGGATGGCTGGCGACACGGGGACCCGATCGACAAAGGCGAACGTTGGGATCCGTCGGAACTCGCCGATGTCGTAAGCAAACTAATTTCGAGTGCCCAGCCTCCTGTGCCGGTATACGGCTCGATGTAGCGCAGAGCGAATTTGTTGAATAGGGTTGACATAAGCACAGGCCGGGGAGCGGATTCGCGCAGTGCGTGACGGCGAGTTATGTCGTGGGGTTACTCGGCGGCTATTCTTGCGAAGGCTCGAGTACGACTCGCCGGGCTGGTCCGAGACAGAGGGGAGGGACCGTGATTCGCGACCGTGCTGTCCGCCTCGCGGCCGCTGTCGGCGTAGCCGTCGGCCTCGCTTTTATGGCTCCGAACGTCGCCGACGCCGCGCCCAAGAACTCCGACAACGGCGGAAATTCGTCCAACCACGGATCCTCGGGCAACTCGAGAGGTGGCCCGAACTCGGGCGGCAGCAGCAGGCCGAGCAACAACGGCCCGTCGAACAGTGGACCCTCGAGTAGAGGCCCTTCCAATAGCGGACCCTCAGGCAACTCCGGTCATCCCAATCGTGGCGGCTCAGGAAATCGTGGTGGCGTACCAGACTTCGACGGTCCGTCCAACCGCGGTCCGTCGAACAATGGCCCTTCCAGCAGCGGTCCGTCGAACAGCGGAAACAGCTCGGGCCATCGCTCTGGAAACGGCGGCCCGAGTTCGTCGCCGAATGCCAACACTCAGAACTCGAACTCGCCGAACAGCCTGAACTCGCCCAACACTCAGAACTCGCCGAACAGCCTGAATACGCAGCATTTCCACCCGGATCCGCCCGGCTTCGAGCTACCCGATGTCGACTTGCCCGACGTGGACCTGCCCGAGGTCGAGCTGCCTGAGGTCGAGCTGCCGTGGATCGACCCGCCGTGCCATCACCATCCTTCGCCGCCGTCCTCGGGTGGTCGGGGAAGGTCGTGGGGGTCCAGCCCGTCGGTGGTTACCCCGTCGGTCGAAACACCGGCGCAGCCAACAATCGGCACCAGGCTTAATCCGCGACTCGGTATGCCTGCCGTGCCCGCGGTACCTCCGATCATCGTTCCCGGATTGCCGCTATCGGGAGCACCCGGCAGCGTCGCGCTGTCCTCGGAGACCAGCGCACCTGCCGAGCAGATCGTGGCTCCGCCCGCAGCAGTGCCGCCCGTAGTGGTACTGCCACCGCCTGCCGCGAGCATCCCAGTGATCGTGAGTGCGCCGCCAGATGTTGCCAACACCAATGCATCGTCACCGTTGCCGAACCCGCTCGGCGTGTTGGGCGGCCTGCTCGCCCTTGCTCTCGCAGGCGGCGGCGCGGCCGTGATCAGCTACAACGGCGCCAACCTCGCGCAGGCTCGTATCGCGTCCGCGCGTGCCGAACTGTTCGGTCCGGGCGTCGGCTGATGAATCCGAACTCCACGAGGGGTGGCACTCGGTCGTACCGCAGAGTCGCGGCTGCGGTCGATGCCGTGTGTGACCTGGCCGCAGATTCCGACTCGGTAACGCTGGATCAGGTGGTGGACGCAGTTGCCCGCGAGCGCAGGCGACCGATCGAAATAGCCGCTGCGGATCTAGGTCCAGGTGTCTGCGGGCAGCGCCGCGCCTACCCGGACCGTGACGTCATCGTCCTTGCGAAAGGCCTGCCCAGCCGCAATCGGACGCTCGCACACGAATTGGGACACATCGTTTTCAAGCATCCTGGTGCCCCCGCCAGAGAGGTGACTCTCGAGGCGAGCGACGACTTGATTGCGTACATGCTCAGTCAGCGCTCGTATCAGCAGGTCGACGACGGCGACGACGATCTCGCCGAGTGGGAAGCAGAAACCTTCGCGAGCATGCTGCTCAACCGACTGAGGGTTTTCGGGAATCGAGGAACAGGCGTTTCGGTCCTGAGATTCGACGAGGCTCTCGGGTGATCTTCTGGTTGACCGCGCTGGCAGTGTGGATCGCAGCCGGCGCGAGAGTTGGACGCGTGCTGGTTCGACCGGCAACCACTGTGCGCGTCGCCATCGTCGTTGCGGTCGCGTGTGTGGCGGCTGCCTCGACGGTCGCGATACCGGATGTCGCTGTGAGCATCGATCGGCTCGCCCCCGGTGGAGTCCGAGACGGCGAACGACTGTCGGTGTTGCTCGTCATCTCGATGTGGGTCGGATTCACGACGGCGACGACCGTTGTCGCGGCGGCGACGTGGCCGATCACGTCACGTAAGAACCTGCGTCATTCGGCGATGATCATCTACGCACTCGGGACTGCCGTCGTTCTCGCAGTTCTCACGTGGTCGGCGCGATTCGGCTGGGGTGCGATCACTTTCGGTTCGGTCGTCATCGCCATCACAGGTCTGCGGGCTCTCGATTGGACGCCGCTCGGTCGCGGTATCGCCATCTTCGTTGCTGGAACAGCCCTGGTGGCGGCGTTGTCTGCCTGGCAGTTGCGGCATGAGATTCTCGACGATTCGGTCAACGCGCGGACCCAGGAATTCGCCTGGGCCTGGTCGATCGCGAGTCTGCTGATCAGCATCGGTGCGATCTTCATTTTGGTCGAGATCTGGATTCGTGCTCGGGTGTTGTTACGTCGGGTGCGAGTCCTCCATCGCGTTCTCACCGAACGGTTCCCTGAGGTCACCCAGGACGATGCAGAGCACACGACGACCGTCCTACGTGCGTCGGACCAGGTCGCTCAGATCATGGATGCGCTGCTTCTGCAGGCAGGTAGCGGTGCCTTCGTCGACGGAGGTTCGACGCCGATGGAGGGCCCCGAACGTGCTCGTTCGGTTGCGCGCTGGGTGATCGATCCGCTGCAGGCGGATCCACTCGATACTCGCTGGATTTCGCCACCGGGCGGGGTCTCGACTCGGCGGTGGGTAGGCGACATAGCGGTCGCGTACGCGAAGGAATCCGGAAGCTGAGCTGACGAGGCGTTATTCGGTGCCGTCGGGCGGGACTTCGGGAAGTCCCTCGCTTGCGCGCAGCTTCTCCGCCATCGACGTCAACAGGTTCTGCGATTCTTCCGATAGGTCGAATGCGCGACTGGACAGCCGTCGCAATCCGTAACCCTGCAGCTGCGACAGGAGTTCGAGATCGTGATCGATCTTGGCTGCGTAGATGTCGTTGAAGAAGTAGTCGGACTTGACCTTGAAAAACTTCGCAAGCGCGGCGACCGTCTCGTCGGACGGATTGGTGCGTTGACCGGATCGCAGCTGCGACAGGTAGGGCTTGGATATCGGATGCCCGCTCTCCGTCAAGGCAGCAGCTACCTCGGCGTTGGTGTGAGGCTTTCGCCCAGGCGGGTGCACGGTTTCGAACAGCTTGTTCAGCCGTGCAGAAAAATCAGCCATGATGAGCCGCCCCACATCCCTTCGTCGGTATCTGACCTATAACGTGCAAAGAGCTCTGCGTCGATATTAGCGGCTCAGTAACTGAAATCATACGATTGGGGTCCGTTTTATCGCGAGCGGAGTTGGTCGCGTACTCCCGTGACCACGTGGAAACGCCAGTTTGCCAAAAGTTGCACCGATGTTCTGGTCGCGTGTCCAAGTTGGTAAACCGCCCAGTCGCGAGGCTCGGGAGGGCGATCCGTCGGGTTGCTGAAAGGTAGCTATTGTTGTCTACTTGGTCGGTCATCCAACTTGGATTGTGGCGAGGAACACCGGGAGTTACGCATGTGTAAGCGCGAATCTGTGCTCTTGGCTGCGAATGCATGCGCAGTGCGGGCGGTATCTCGCGCACGGAGCTCCTGGTGTGATCGAGCGTCCGACCTCGGTTGTGCATGACCGAAGCAAGCGCCTGTGGAAGGTGTCGATGGTGTGTTCGGGGGAGTGGCTTGCGGAGTGCGTGGGGAGCGACTGGGGAGTGACGTTGTGATAGAGCGGTTTTCGTTGCACTATCGGCAGAGCGAGTGGGTCGTTGGAGCGGGTGGGGAGCGGTCGAATCCGGACGACGAACACGCGGTGCCTACCGAACGGGCGATCCTCGAGCACGTGTCGGCCGAACTCGATCGGTGGGAGCAGACGTTTCCTGTAGCGCGATCGGAAATCGCACCCGTCCTGGCCCCGCGATTTTCGGTCGAGCTGTCGTCGTCGCCCGGCTGGGTATGCCTGACAGTGACTCACCCGAGCATCGACGAATCCGATCAGATTACATTGATGCGTCAAGTTGCAGCGATCATCAACGACGGGACACGCCGAAACTGAGTTGGCTTCTGTCCGAGGAGGTTCGGCAACAAGTAGGCGCGATCAGATTCTCTCGATGATGGTTCCGGTCGACAGCGCACCGCCAGCACACATCGTGATCAATGCCGTCGAGCCGTCACGGCGCTCCAATTCGTGCAATGCGGTCGTGATGAGACGTGCCCCAGTGCTGCCGACGGGGTGGCCGAGGGCGAGTGCGCCGCCGTTGACATTGACCAGATCCGGATCGGGTCGGTGCACTGCCGCCCAGGAAAGGGCGACGGAGGCGAACGCTTCGTTCACCTCGAACAGGTCGAGATCGCCGATCTTCATACCGCTCAGTTCGAGGAGTCGTTGTGTCGCTTGGACCGGGCCGTCGAGATGGAACTCGGTCTCCGCGCCGACCAGGCACTGCGAGATGATCCGCGCGCGAGGGGTGAGTCCGAGGGCGCGTGCTTTCGCTTCGTCCATCAGCATTACCGCTGCTGCGCCGTCCGAGATCTGTGAGGACGTACCTGCCGTATGCACGCCGTTCTCCAGTACGGGCTTCAAGCGGGCGAGGGATTCGAGGGTGGTGTCGCGCAAACCTTGATCGCGATCGACCACGGCTGTCTCGCCGGTCGGGTTTCCGTCCTTGTCGAGCACCGGCGCTGTCACGGGCAGCACCTCGCGATCGAAACGGCCTTCGAGCCACGCTTGTTTTGCACGTTGCTGCGAGGAGACGCCGAGGGCATCGACGTCCGCGCGCGATATTCCGCGTCGACGGGCAATGCGTTCAGCGGCTTCGAACTGGTTCGGCAGGTCGATGTCCCACGAATCCGGCCGCCGTGGACCCGCGTTTTCGCCGATGTTGGCCCCGAGTGGGACGCGGCTCATTGCCTCGACGCCGCAGGCAATCCCGACGTCGATCGCATCTATCGCTATCAGTCCCGCGATCAGATGGTTCGCCTGCTGGGCCGAGCCGCACTGGCAATCGATCGTTGTCGCACCCGCTTGCCACGGCAGACCGTTGTGCAGCCAGGCCGTGCGGGTGATGTTGTTGGACTGCTCGCCTGCCTGGGTGACGCAACCGCCGATGACCTGCTGCACGAGAGTCGGGTCGATGCCCGCCCGATCGATGATTCCGCGCTGCACCGCGCCGAGAATTTCGGCGGCGTGCAGGCCGGCCAACCAGCCGCGGCGTTTGCCGATAGGTGTACGTACTGCCTCGACGATCACTGGGCTACCCATGGGTGGCTCCTTCCCCGACCAAGCGTTGGTCACTTCAAAAAGTAGAACACGTTCTCCCTTGAATGCAAGGCGCTACCTGCCATTTCTTCACAACTCCTGACACCTGTGCTTGAATGCATGTAGAACGTGTTCCACATCATGGACGATGTGCACAGCATCCTTGAGGAGATACTCGTGGCAGAGCCGAACCTTCCCCCGGGATTCGATTTCACGGACCCTGACGTCTACAAGGATCGAGTTCCGTTCGAGGAATACGCAGAGCTTCGCAGGGCAGCGCCCATCTGGTGGAACGCCCAGCGCCCGGACGTCGGCGGATTCAACGACGGCGGCTTCTGGGTCGTGAGCAGGCACGCGGAGGTCAAGGAAGTTTCCCGGCGCAGCGACGTCTTCTCGACGCACGAGAACACCGCGATACCGCGTTTCTCGGACGACATACCGCGCGAGAACATCGACCAGCAGCGCTTCATCCTGATCAACAAGGACGCGCCCGAACACACGAAGCTTCGCAAGCTTGTGTCCCGCGGCTTCACGCCGCGAGCGATCAACAGTCTGCGTGACGAACTCACGGCAAGAGCAAAGACGATCGTCGAGACGGCGGCCGCGGCCGGCGCAGGCGACTTCGTGACGCAGGTGGCGTGCGAATTGCCGCTGCAGGCGATTGCCGAACTCATCGGTGTTCCGCAAGAGGACCGTATGAAGATGTTCGATTGGTCGAACCAGATGACGTCCTACGACGATCCCGAAATCGACGCGGACCCCCGTTTGGCATCCATGGAAATCCTGGGCTACGCCTACAACCTCGCTGCCGAACGTAAGAAGTGCCCAGCTGACGACATCGTGACGCGCTTGATCGAAGCAGACGTCGACGGCGACGAGCTCAGCCCCGAGGAGTTCGGCTTCTTCGTGATTCTGCTCGCGGTCGCAGGCAACGAGACGACGCGCAACGCCATCACGCACGGCATGGCTGCCTTCATCGACAATCCGGACCAGTGGGAGCTCTACAAACGTGAGCGCCCTGCCACTGCGGCGGACGAGATCATCCGATGGGCGACGCCGGTGACGTCGTTTCAGCGAACGGCGCTCGAAGACACCGAACTCGGCGGCGTGGCCATCAAGAAGGGCCAACGTGTCGTCATGCTCTACAGTTCGGCGAACTTCGACGAAGACGTGTTCGAGAACGCGACGAAGTTCGACATCACGCGAGATCCGAATCCCCATGTCAGCTTCGGCGGCACGGGCGCGCACTTCTGCCTCGGCGCAAACCTCGCTCGCCTCGAGATCGACCTCATCTTCAACGCTATTGCCGACGTTCTGCCCGACATCACCAAGGTCGGCGACGAGCGACGTCTGCGGTCGGGATGGCTGAACGGAATCAAGGAGTTTCAGGTCGACTACCAGACGAAGTGCCCGGTCGTGCACTGACAGGTCTGTAGCACCGATAAGGCCCCTGCTCGAGGAGCAGGGGCCTTATCGATGTTCTGTTCGAAACTGTCCTGTTCGAACGACGTTAAGGGAATCTCAATAGGCTTCGTCAAGCTCGGCCGTAGGCCGATCCGATCGGGCGACGCCGGAGGTGGCGTTGCGTGTGCGAGGGTCGGGTTCGATCGGGTGGGGGGTGGACGCCCTTCTTTGACGGGCTCGGTGCGGTGGTGGTCTGTGCTCGCCCTGTCCGCAACGTCACCACCGGTCATCCCGAAATCTCGAGGAGACACGAGCTGGGACCTACCGACCGGTGAACGACCGTGGGTTGGGCTTGTCGAATCGACACAACCACTGCGCGGGTCATCTGGGAATGGGACAGTGGTGTGCACAAGGCCGAACGAGGGAGCCGCCGAATCACGCGGGCGGCACCCGCTGCGTCAGGACATCGAACATGACCGAGTCATCGCGACACTCCTGGTACGAGGACCTCGAATCCGCACTCGCCGCCCGCACCCGCGACGCATTCACCGCGCTACTGACAGCGGATGTGAGGTGGGGAGGAGAGCAACGTGGCACGGGCAACGAATGCACCGATCGCGATCAAGTGGGTGACCATTACGCCGGCCTGCTCGCGGGTGGGATCACCCTTCGGCTGAACGGTGTGGAACCCGCCGACACCCACCGCGGGAACGTCTTCACCGCCCGGGTCCAGGTCTCGGCACCCGATCCCGATGACTACCCGCCCGAGATGACAGTCCGAATGACGTTGCGCGACAGCCTGATCGCGGAGATCTGCATTCTGGACGGGCCGCCGACCATCGAAGTGCTCTATGTCCAGGGCTGCCCACACCACGAACAGCTCCTGCCGCATCTGTACGACCTTCTCGAGCAACACGACATCACCGCCACCCTGACACTCAACGAGATCCAGACCGTCGAGCAGGCCCACGCCACCCGGTTTCTCGGCTCACCCACCGTGCGGGTCAATGGACGCGACGTCGCGCCGGACACCGAGACACCGTCACCGTCGGCCTCGTCCGACGGATCGGATCGATACGGGTTGCAGTGCCGGCTGTACCCGTCATCGAACGGCAGCCCCAGCGGTGTCCCCGCAGACCGATGGATTCTCGACGCATTGGTCGACAGCCCGACACACGAGTCCGCCGTCGCCGCGATCCGAGTGGGCGACGTCGAAACGCTCCGCCGGCTGCTTGCCGCGACACCCGAACTCGCCACTGTTCGTCTGCCTCGACACGAGGGGCGCACCTTGCTGCATGTGGCCACCGACTGGCCAGGCCACTTCCCGAATGTCGCGGAATCCATCACAACCCTCGTCTCGGCCGGCGCAGATCCCAACGCCCCCAGCCTCGGCGAGCATCATCACGAGACACCGTTGCACTGGGCAGCGAGCAGCGACGACGTTGCCGCCATCGACGCACTACTCGACGCAGGCGCCGACATAGACGCGGCCGGCGCGGTCATCGCCGGAGGGACGCCGCTGGCTGATGCGACCGCATTCGGACAGTGGGCCGCAGCCCACCGACTCGTCGAACGCGGAGCATCGACCAATCTGTTCGAGGCAGCTGCCCTCGGCCTCGAATCCGAGGTCGAACGTCAACTCGACACCGGCGGTCCCACCGAGGAGAACATCACCAGCAGCTTCTGGGGCGCATGTCACGGAGGTCAGATCGCCACCGCCGCACTCCTTCTCCATCACGGTGCCGACATCGACTGGATCGGATACGACGGACTGACACCCCTCGCAGCCGCCGAACGGTCAGGGGCGCACGAGGTAACACGATGGATCGAACAACGAACCGCGAACCCGCTACCTTCCGCGACTCCCGACGAGACCAGCTAGACGCTGCTTGTGCGGCGCTAGTGGTCTACGACGCGCCGGACACCACACCCAACGGTGCGCCCCTGGCGACGACTCGGTTTCGCCGAAGATCGGCGAACACGACTGCTCGACGGGCCGCATCAGATAGTCGGTTCAGGCCGCGGCGCGAGCGGGAGGGGGTTGCGCGGGCTTCGGTGCGGGTCGATACGGGATATCGTCGCGCAGCATCGCCCACAGCACGTTCGATCTGCGGCGGGCCAGCGCCAGCACGGCCTGGGTATGCCGCTTGCCTTCAGCTCGTTTGCGGTCGTAGTAGATCCGAGACTCCGCGCACGATCGGATGCTCAGTTGCGCCGAGAGATACGCCGTCCGCAGCAATCGCCGGTCGTACCGTCGCGGGCGGTGCAAGTTACCGCTGACCCGGCCCGAGTCGCGTGGGACCGGCGCGAGGCCGGCCACGGCGGAGAACCGGTCCGCAGTGCCGAACACCGAGACGTCGCCCCCTGTCGCGGCGAGCAACTCGGCTCCGAGCAGCGGGCCGAACCCAGGCATCGATTCGATGACCGCAGCCTTGCGGTGGCGCCGGAACCGCGTCTCGATATCTCGGTCCACCTCAGCCATCTCCCGGTCGAGATATCTGATGTGATGCGCCCACTTCGCGACCGTCGCCCCCGCGGCGTCCTGGCCGGGCACCCGTGTGTGTTGGGACCGTGCCGCGTCGATCGCCAACTGTGCGAGACCGGATGCGTTGTACGCCTTGTTCTTTCGCAGCCACGATTCGAGCCGCGCGTGCCCCACCCGCCGGAGACCGTCCGGTGTCTGGTGCCCGGTGAGCAAGATGATCGCACCCTTGACGTTGCTGATGTCGAGAGCACGTTCAAGGGCCGGAAAGTACATGCTGAGTAGCGCTCGGAGTCGATTGATCGCCCGCGTGCGATCCCGCATGAGGTCGGTGCGCCGCGAGGTCAGGATGGCCAGCTCACTGCTGATCTCGTCGTCAACACGCATCGGCTGCAGATCACGCCGCATGCGAGCCTGGTCGGCAATGATCGCGGCGTCCTTCGCGTCCGTTTTCCCGTCGCCCCGATAGCCACCTGCGGCGTGATGGACGATCCGACCAGGGATGTACAGCACCTGCTCACCACGTGCGATCAGCACAGCAATAAGCATCGCTGCACCACCGGAGTTCAGATCCACCGCCCATGTGACCTGCCCATCCATCGCGATTCGTCCGACCGTATCGACCAGCTCCACCAAGCTGGCTTCGTCGTTCGCAACTCGGCGCGACAACTTTCTGATCCGTCGGCGTCGATCGCCACAGCGTGGTGATGCTGTTTGCCCGCATCGACGCCCACCCACAAAGAGTTCACTTATTTCACTCTCCCGTTCGGTTTCCGACGTACGTACCTGGCGGACGACTGCCCCGTCGTGTCCTTAAACAGCGATCGCGTCGCATCTCTCAATGAGCGGTCGAGTCGTCGAGGACACCGGGTGGCCATTCCCTTCCGGCCATCGATCAGCGAAAACAAAAAAGCCATATCCGGTGTCCCCAGGCATCTTCGAACCTACGTCCGAGGTCCCGCGATGCCCGGCAACGACGTTAAGGAAATCAGACTTTGTGTGCGGTGCGCATTGCGCGCTCGATCTCCCAGAAGGCGCGCAGTGCAAGGATTTTGCCACTCTCGTCCACGCGATAGGTGAAGACACCTTCGGCGTCGATCACCATGCCGCCGACCACCGACCTGATCGTCCCGGTGAACACGGCCTCGCTACCGCACGCGAACGAGTCGTCGAACAGGAACTCGATGGACTCGGTGGTACCGATGCTCATGTCCCAGAACTTGCCTATGGCCTCACGGCCGTGATGGCCAGTACCGTCGGGGTCGAAACCCGAACGCCCGACCGGATCTTCGACAGAGCCCTCCGCGGCGAAAAGGTCGAGCCAACTCTCCTTGTCCTTCGCGCGAACGGCTGCCTGCGATGCGAGTCCTGCTGCGCGCGCCGGGTGTTGTTCGACGGTCATCGATCACGCCTGCCCGGAGATGTTGACAGCGGCGAACTTTCGCAACGAGTCCTGCTTCGCCTCCAATGGTCCGTCGAAGGCAACGCCGTCGAAAAGCCACGGCACGACAATCGCGTCGGTGATTCCCGCTGCGTCCATCTCCTCGTAGCCCGCGGTATCGAACCTGTCGATGCACACAGCTTGAATTTCGAAAGGTTCGTCTGCCCGACCGTATTCCGCACGCAGACGATCCAATTCGGCTTTCGTCGAAACGAGGTCGTCGAATGTCATCATCGCCGAACACCAGCCGTCGCCTACCTTTGCTGCTCTGCGTAGCGCGGGCCCGGTGTGGCCGCCGACGTAGAACGGAACAGGCTGTGTCGGTGTAGGACTTATCTGCAGTTTGTCGAAATCGAAGAACTCGCCATGGAATTCGACCATTCCGCCGCCGAGAACGAGTTTGATCACCTCGATCATTTCGTCGACACGGGCGCCGCGCTTGGCGTACGGCGCACCGCACCACTCGAATTCCTCTGGTGCCCAGCCTATTCCGACGCCGAAGCCGAACCGATTTCCCGTCATCGCCGCTACCGAGCCGAGTTGTCGCGCCAGCAGCAGCGGATTTCTGGAGCCGAGCTTGAGCACGTTGCTGTAGAACCGCAATGTCGTTGTCACGGCAGCCATTGCGGTTGCGCCGATCAACGGATCGACCCATGGCGTGTCGGCGTTCCACATCCGTGAACCGTCGGGGGTGTACGGGTATTTCTCTGCCGCCGTCTCCATGTAGAACAACGAGTCGGGCAGCGCAATGGACGCGAAGCCGCATTCTTCGGCGGTTTTGGCAAGCTCTGTTAGTTGATCGAGCGGACTCATCGCGATGCCGAGTGTGAACTTCATGCGGGCCGGCTTCCGTTCGTTTCGGGGCGCTCGGAGCCGACCACCCACATCGAGAAGTATTGCGAACCACCGCCGTACGCGTGACCGAATGCTTTCTTGGCATCGGTCACCTGGTGATCGCCCGCGCGCCCCATAACCTGCATCGCTGCTTCCGCGAAGCGAATCAGACCCGATGCTCCAATTGGATTGGACGACAGCACGCCGCCAGACGGGTTGACGGGCAACCTGCCGCCGCGCTCGGTTTCGCCAGCGGCCGTCAGCTTCCAACCTTGGCCTTCAGGTACGAATCCGAGGTTTTCCAACCACATCGGTTCGAACCAGGAGAAGGGGACGTAGATTTCGGCGACATCGATTTCGGCGAGCGGGTCGGTAATGCCTGCGGCACTCCACAATGCGGCTGCCGCGTCTTTGCCTGCCTGCGGGTTCACTTGATCGCGGCCTGCAAACGTCGTCGGTTCGGTCCGCATGGCCGTTGCGTGCACCCAGGCCACCTTCCGACCTCCGTCCTCGACTCGACGCGCGGACTCCTCGTCGCCGATCACCAAGGCACAGGCGCCATCGGAAGACGGGCAGGTCTCGTCGTAGCGGATCGGGTCCCACAGCATCTGTGACGACTGAACCGATTCGAGCGTGATCTCCGGCTGCTTCAGGTGCGCATAGGGATTGATGCTGCCGTTGCGGCGGTCCTTCACGGCGACCATCGCACCGACGTGGTCGGGTGCACCGGAGCGGCGGATGTAGCTGCGGACGTGCGGCGCGAAAT
Source organism: Antrihabitans spumae (assembly GCF_043944905.1). NCBI lineage: Bacteria > Bacillati > Actinomycetota > Actinomycetes > Mycobacteriales > Nocardiaceae > Antrihabitans > Antrihabitans spumae. The sequence goes on along the minus strand of NZ_JBIMSN010000029.1, from coordinate 117,846 downwards.
ATCCGCCGGCACCCGCGCCGACGGGCATGTTGAAGGGCACGGGAATCGACAACGCCCACATGGCATTCGACTCGGACTGCTTCTCCCACGCGACGGCGAGAACCCGCTTGTGCACACCGGCCTGGACGAGACTTGCCGCGACCACTCCGGTGGACCCGCCGACCGAACCGGCCGTGTGCACCCGGATCAGCGGTTTGCCGGTGGCGCCCAAGGCATCGGCCATGAAGAGCTCGGGCATCATCACGCCTTCGAAGAGGTCGGGCGCCTTGCCGACCACTACTGCGTCGATGTCGTCCCACGTGACGTCGGCGTCCGACATGGCGCGGTCGATCGCCTCACGGCACATTCCCGACATCGTGACGTCGTGCCGCTTGGCGACGTAATGGGTCTGGCCGGTGCCGAGCACCGCCGCAAGCGCTTTGGTCATTGCTCTGCCTCCAGAACTGCGACGAGGTTGTGCTGCAGCAGCGGACCGCTGGTTGCGTGCGCGAGAGCTCGTCCTGCGGTGCCCGAAATGATCTGCTGCGCTGCGAAACCGAGGCGCTCGAGCCCTGCGGCGAACATCGGGTTGGCTGCGAGCGGGCCGCCCGAGGGGTTGACGATCGTACGGTCGTCCAGTCCGAATGCTTCGGTGAGGATCAGCTGCTGGTGGGTGAACGGTGCGTATATCTCCGCGATGTCGTAGCTGGTGTCACCACCCGATGCGGCGGCTGCGGCGGCTGCCGCCGAGGGCGCGATGGTGAGGTCACGCGCACCGATGTTCGGGGAGTCGATGCGGTGTTCGATCCCGCTGATCCAGGCCGGCCGGGCGCACAGTTCTCGTGCTCTGTCACCGGAGGCGAGGACGATCGCGGCGGCGCCATCGGTGATCGGTGCGCAGTCGTGTCTGCGAAGTGGATCTGCCACATAGGGACCCGAGAGGAGTGCGTCGATGTCGACGGGCCCTCTTCGGATGCCTTGTACTGCTTGCGAACTCCCGAATGCGACTTCGGCCATCGACCGTTCCGTCCACTTCCCGGCGTCGATGCCCGCGCGCGCTTGCAAGCCGGCAAGGGCTATCGAGTCGGGCCACAGTGGTCCGACGGTGTACGGATCGAGTTGCATGGCAAGGACTTTGCGGAGCAGACCGGCGGAGGACTTGCCGAAGCCGTAGACCAGCGCGGTGTCCACCTCGCCGGTCTTTATCTTGATCCAGGCCTCGTACAGCGCCCAGGCGGCGTCCATCTCCACGTGTGACTCGTTGATCGGTGGCACAGCGCCGATGGCGTCGATCGCGGAGATGAACGAGAAGGCTCGACCTGCCAGGTAGTCGGACGACCCCGAGCACCAGAAGCCGATGTCTGCCTTGGTGATTCCCAGTTCGCGGTAGAGCTGTTGGAAGCAGGGGACCAGCATCTCGACGCCGTTGGTCGTGCCATCCGTCTCGCGAACATGGGGAGCGTGCGCGAAGCCGACTATCGCAACGTCGGTCATGGGGCTCCTCAGAGGTGGTGTTTGTAGGTGTCGTATTCCGCATCCGGTTCGCCGGACGGGCGGAAGTGGTCGATGTTCTCCAGCGTGAAACCCCACTGGTCCTGCGGTTTCCAAACCGCCTCGACGCGCATGCCCATGCGCACCTCTGCTGGATCGCAATCCAGAATCAGGTGCAGGAACGCGATGTCGGCGCCGTCGAGCAAGACGTACGCGGCGATGTAGGGCGGCTTGATGCGTTGGCCGAGGAAGGGCACGTTGACGATGCAGAACGTGGTGATGGTGCCTTTGTCCGGCAGTTCGACTTGCTCGCGCGTCGGCAGTCCGTCGGTCGGACTTGCACCGCGGGGCGGTATGTAGACCTTGGCGCCCTGATGTGTTCGCCCGCCGATCAGCTTGCCCTCCGCGAGTCCGCGAAGGTAGAAGCTCTCTTCGTAGGACGCCGAGTGGTGAAACTGCAGCCTGACCGGCGTGGTGATCATGGTCACCGGCTCGGAAGCCGCTGCCGCGGAATCGTTTTCGCTGCTGCTCTCGGCTTCGCCGGGATCGAAGCACGCGATGTCGAGGATCGATCCCGACCTCTCTGCGGCCCACCGAATGTGGACCCGCATACCGGTGCTCATGCGCTCGGGCGAGCCTGCGTCGACGGCGTGAAGTATGGCCGAATCGGCGCCGTCGAGCTGTACGAAGGCCCAGGCGAACGGGTGTTCCAGTGGCTGACCGTCGATCGGTTCGGCCGCCCAGGTCCAGGTTTTCACCGTGCCGACTGATTCGACGTCGACGAAGTCGGTCAGCGGTTCGTGGGTGACGGCGTCGAATTCGGGTGGTGGAACGAGAACACGTCCGTCGCTGCCACGGACACCGACGACGCGACGATCCCGCAGCCCGGTGAGAAAGCCGCCGATGGTCGGACCGACGGACCTCGTGTAGTCGAACTGCACGTTCAGGGGGGCAGTGAGCGGCTTGTCGCGCTCGTCGATGTGGTGAACATCTGGTGCCGTACTGTTCACAATGGTCACGAAGTCGAGTAGAACAGGTTCTTATTCTGGTGGCAAGTGCCACTGTTGCAGCGCCGCTCAGGTGGAGGTCGACGATGAAGCTCGGATTGCAGCTCGGCTACTGGGGCGCGCAGCCTCCCGCGAACCACGGTGAGTTGGTCGGTGCGGCGGAGGCCAACGGTTTCGACGCGGTTTTCGCCGCCGAATCCTGGGGATCGGATGCGTTCGCGCCACTCGCCTGGTGGGGCTCGTCGACGCAGCGAGTCAGGCTCGGCACGTCGGTTGCGCAGCTGTCCGGTCGGACGCCGACGAATTGCGCGATGCACGCGTTGACGCTCGATCACCTGAGCGGGGGGCGCGCGATACTCGGATTGGGTGTCTCGGGGCCGCAGGTTGTCGAGGGTTGGTACGGGCAGCCGTTCGAGAAGCCGCTAGCGCGAACTCGTGAATACGTCTCGATCGTTCGGCAGGTGCTTGCTCGCGAGGCGCCGGTGCGAAACGACGGTCCGCACTACCCGCTCCCGTACCTGGGCGCCGGTTCGACGGGGCTCGGCAAACCGCTCAAGCCGATCACCCATCCGCTGCGGGCAGACCTGCCGATATGGCTCGGTTCGGAGGGTCCGAAGAATGTCGCGCTGACGGCGGAGATCGCAGACGGCTGGTTGGCGATCTATTTCTCGCCGCGCTTGGCGCCGATGTACAACGAGTGGCTCGACGAAGGTTTCGCGCGCGAAGGTGCGCGCCGAACGCGTGCCGAGTTCGAGATCGCCGCGTCCTGTCAGGTCGTGATCACCGACGACCGCGCAGCCGAGATTGCGCGCGTCAAGCCCGTCGTTGCGCTGTACGTCGGTGGGATGGGTGCGCCGGAGTTGAACTTCCATGCCCAGGTGTACCGGCGGATGGGCTACGAGTCCGAGGTTGCCGAGATCGGTCGACTTTTTCAGGAAGGACGCAAGGCGGAGGCCGTTGCGGCCGTGCCGGACGAGATGGTCACCGAGACGATGATCATCGGGGATGCAGAGCACGTTCGCTCCGAGATCGGAGTGTGGGAGGCGGCCGGCGTGACCATGCTTCTGGTTACCTGTGGGGACACCGAACAACTCCAGCGGCTCGCATCTGTCGTTGGGACTTGCTGAGTCGGTAGAACACGTTCTAGATTCGAGTGGTGACCGACACCGATACCGTCGAACCTGGTTTGTGGAACATCGCCGCGAGCGATCCGGATCGAATCGCCCTTGTCGACCCGGGCGGCGCCGAGACGACCTACGCAGAACTGGCCGCTGCCGCCGACCGCTACGGCAGGGGTCTGCAGGCGATGGGTCTGCGGCCCGGCGATTCGGTTGTGATGATGCTGCACAACTCCGCCGACCTCGTCGCGTTCTACTTCGCGGCGTTCGAGACGGGTCTGTACATCGTCGCGGTCAATTGGCATCTGACGGCACCGGAAGTCGCGTACATCCTTCGGGACAGCGAAGCGAAGGCGTTCGTCGCAAGCGATCGCTTCGCGGCAGTCGCCAGAAATGCGGCCGACGAAGCGGAATTGCCTGCCGGAGGACGGTTCTCGGTGGGGACGATCGACGACTTCACGCCGCTGTCCGATCTCGGCGCCGACGAGGTCGGCAGGCCGGACATCCGCACGGCAGGTGGTCCGATGTTGTACACGTCGGGAACAACGGGTCGGCCGAAGGGCGTTCGACGTCCGCTCACCGGCAACGACCCCGACACGGTGCCCGTTGCTGCGAGCGGTTTCTTCGGAATCTTCGGCATCCGCCCGTTCGACGACCACGTGCACATCTGTGGGTCGCCGCTATATCACACCGCTGTGCTGAACTTTGTCGTCATCTCGATTCAGTTGGGGCACAAGGCGGTCCTGATGGATCGGTGGGATCCCGAGGACATGTTGGCGCTGATCGAGCGGCATCGGGTCACCCACAGCCACATGGTCCCGACGCAGTTCCATCGCCTGCTCGCGCTGCCCGACGAGGTCCGTGCCCGGTACGACGTGTCGTCCTTGCGCTGCATGATCCACGGCGCCGCTCCGTGCCCGCAGGAAACGAAACGCCGAATGCTCGAGTGGTGGGGACCGGTCGTCACCGAGTATTACGCGGCGACCGAAGGCGGCGGCACAGCGATCAACGGCGAGGAGTGGCTGCGCAAGCCGGGATCGGTCGGCAAGCCGTGGCCGTGGTCGGTCATCAAGGTCCTCGGCGACGACGGTGCGGAGCTACCGGTCCGCGAGCCTGGCCAGGTGTACATGCGAATGGGTGGGTCCAGCTTCGAGTACCACCACGACAAGAAGAAGACCGAGGAAGCCCGCGTCGGCGACCTGTTCACCCTCGGCGACATCGGTTATCTCGACGAAGACGGCTACCTGTATCTGTGCGACCGCAAGTCGGACATGATCATCTCCGGTGGCGTCAACATCTACCCCGCTGAGATCGAAGGTCAGCTGGCAATCCATCCCAAGGTTGCCGATGTCGCCGTTTTCGGTGTCCCACATGCGGATTGGGGCGAGGAGATCAAGGCCGTAGTGCAACCGGTCGACGGGGTCGTCGGTGACGACGCTTTGACGGCGGAGTTGCTCGCCTTCGCGAGCGAGCGCTTGGCAAAGTTCAAGCTTCCTCGGTCGGTCGACTACATGGCAGAGCTGCCGCGCGATCCGAACGGCAAACTGCCCAAACGCAAACTCCGAGATCCGTACTGGGCCGCGCAGGAGCGGGCAATATAGGAGTCGCGACGAGGTGTTCCTCGGGCTCCGATTGCAGAGCGTCGACGACATTCGCGTCGACGGCGCGAAAGATTCGGCACAAACCCGCCACTACAGCGTCGACGAACCAGACGACATCCTGTCCGACTCGATCGATCTTGTGCGCGAGGGTGGCGCTTGGAAGGTCTGCTGACCCGTGTCGGGTTGTGGGGACAGAAGTCCCCATGCAAAATGGGCAACCCATTTTTTGAACCAAGTGCGCATCTGACCCGTATTGCGTCGATTATTCTAATTTAATTCGTCTGTTGGACAACAACTTTCGTGTATCGCCAATGGTGTCGTGAGGCGACCGATGCCAGTGTCGAAAGGTGGACAGTTTGCCCACCCTTAGGTGTCTTTCTGCCGAATGTGCAATTCGGACAACCTCGCAATAGTCCTGTCAGCACGACTATTGGAGCGGCACATGTCATCTCACCAGCGTCCACCAGACGATCACGACGAACGCCGGACCAAGCGACGGCGAATCGGCGCACTGGTCGCAGCATCGGGGGGTGCCTTCATCGGCCTGCTCGATGCGACGATCGTCAACGTCGCGTTTCCGAGTATGTCGGAGGCCTTCTCCGGCGCGGATCGATCCCAGCTCTCGTGGATTCTCGACAGTTATTTCATTGTTCTTGCGGCGCTGATGGTTCCGGCAGGAGCGCTGGCCGACCGCTACGGTCGCAAGAAGGTGTTCCTCGCCGGGATCGGAGCCTTCGTCGGCTCGAGCATTCTGTGCGCAGTGGCCCCGACACTGGAACTCCTTGTCGCGGCACGGGTTCTGCAGGGCGCGGCAACCGCTGTCATCGTCCCTGCGTCACTTGCGTTGGTCCTGCGCGAATTCCCGATCGGCCAGCGCAGCACGGCCGTTGCTGTGTGGAGTGCCGCCGCAGCGTTGGCTGCGGCATCGGGACCGCCCGTCGGCGGCCTGTTGGTCGAGATCGCCGACTGGCGCTGGATCTTCCTGATCAACCTGCCCCTCGGCGCACTGGTGGCAGTGCTCGGCATTCGCACACTTCGGGAGAGCAGGGACGAGGACTCGACCGGACTGCCCGACCTCATCGGGTCCGTCGTAGCGGTCGGTGCGCTCGGTCTGTTGACACTCGGTCTCGTCGAGGGTGACAACTGGGGCTGGACGAGTCCGGCCGTGCTCGGGTCGTTCGCGGTGTCGGCTCTGCTCGGTTGTGTGTTGGTGTGGCGTTCGCTGCAGCACGACCGTCCCGTGATCGATCCGGCCCTCATGGCCATACAGTCGTTTCGAGTCGGCAGCCTTGGAATGCTCGTCTTCGCAACGGCGATGTTCGCGGTGATTCTCGGCAACGTCCTGTTCCTCACCAGCATCTGGGACTACTCGGTGCTGCAGGCTGGATTGGCCGCTGTGCCAGGGGCTTTGGCTACGACGATCGTCGCACGCCCGGCCGGCCGACTGGCCGACCGCTTCGGTCATCGTGCCGTCATCCTGCCCGGTGTCGCGTTGTACGCACTCGGTGTTGTCGGGCTCTGCTTTGTGGGGTCCGAGCCGAACTTCCTGCTCGCCTGGATGCCGTGGACGATCACAAGCGGCATCGGCATCGGACTGGCGTTGCCCATCATGGGAGCCGCGGCGGTCGCGGACGTGCCGGAGCAGCGTTTCGGTGCGGCGAGTGCGCTGAGCGCGACGTTCCGCCAGATCGGCGCTGTCATAGGAACCGCGGCACTCATTGCGATTCTCGGCTCGCCCGTATCGATCGACGACGCGATGAGCCACGCGGATCGGGCGTACCTTTTCGCGGCGGTCGTCGCTGTGGTGTCGGGGTCGTTGGTGTTGTCGCTACGGCCGGCGCACAAGAAGGAGGAGCTGGTTCCCGCACGCTAGGCGCGGGTACGAGCTATCGGCCCTCGAACGTTGGCGGACGTTTTTCCGCGAACGCTCGGGGGCCTTCCTTGGCGTCCTTGGATGTGAAGACTTCGACGCCGAGGCGGGCATCGATCTGGAAGGCATCTTCCTCGTGCATACCTTCGGTGTCGCGGATCGTCTTGAGGATCGCCTGGACAGCGAGCGGTCCGTTCTTGGCAATCAGCTCGGCCAGTTCGAGCGCCTTCTCGAGAGCCTGACCGTCCGGTACGACGTGTCCGATCAGGCCGATCTCCTTGGCTTCGGGCGCCTTGATGTGACGGCCGGTCAGCAGGATGTCGGCCGCGATCGTGTACGGAATCTGCCGAACGAGCCGAACTGCGGATCCGCCGAGTGGGAACAGTCCCCATTTGGCCTCGGAGACCCCGAATTTCGCGCTCTCACCCGCGACTCGGATATCTGTGCCCTGCAAAATCTCGGTACCACCCGCGATGGCCGGACCCTCGACTGCTGCGATGAGCGGCTTCGTCAGCCGTCGTCCTTTCAGCAGCGCCTCGATCTTGGACATGTCCCAACCACCGCTCGAAAACGAGTCGCCGGGGTGGGTCGACGTCATTGCCTTGAGGTCGGCGCCTGCGCAGAAAGCGCCGCCCGCGCCGGTGAGGATGGCGACCCGGATCTCCGGATCGGCGTCGACGCGATCCCACGCGTCGCGCATGATCGCCATCATTTCTCCCGACAGCGCGTTGCGTGCCTCGGGACGATTCATCGTCACGATCAGGACGTGGCCGCGCTGTTCGACCAGGCAGTGTGGTTGCGGTGCAGGCGATGTAGAGGCTCCGGTCGAATTGTCCGGTTCGGTCGTTGTCGATGTCGAAGCGGTGGACATGTCTGGTGCTCCCGATTCGGTGTGAGCTGGGTCTCGTTACGGTCTTGCCAGAAACGGTAACACGTTCTATTTTTGTGACGTGGCCTATAACATCGCCGACCTTGTCGAGCACGCCGTCGACCTGATGCCCGAGCGCGTTGCGCTCGCCGATGAACGACGCGAGGTGACCTATGCCCAACTCGAGGAGCGAGCCAACAGACTCGCGCATTACCTGCACGAACAAGGGGTGGAGCCCGGCGACAAGGTAGGCATCTACTCGCGGAACACGATCGAAGCCGTCGAGGCGATGGTCGCTGTGTTCAAGCTGCGCGCAGTGATGGTCAACGTCAACTACCGCTACGTCGAGAACGAGTTGCAACACATCTTCGAAAATTCGGACATGGTGGCTCTCGTACACGAGCGCCGATACTCCGACAAGGTCGCCGTCGTCGCGGAGAGGTGTCCGCTGCTGAACACGTTCGTCGTCGTCGAAGACGGTACCGATCTCGCGTACGCCGGAGTCGAATACGAGGACGCGCTCAGCCAGGCCTCGCCCGAACGCGACTTCGGCGAGCGCAGCCCAGACGACCTCTACATGCTCTACACCGGCGGAACGACCGGCAATCCGAAGGGCGTCATGTGGCGCCAGGAAGACGTCTGGCGTGTGCTCGGCGGCGGCATCAACTTCATCACCGGCGTGTACGTCGAGAACGAATGGGAGCTCGCGAAAGCCGGCGCAGCGAATCCGCCTATGACGCGTTTTCCCATCCCGCCGATGATTCACGGCGGCGCCCAGTGGGCGACGTTCCAGAGCCTCTTCGGTGGCGGCCGCACCGTGATGCACCCCGAGTTCGACGCACACGGCGTGTGGCAACTGATCGACAAACTCGGCATCAACCTGATGTTCATCACCGGCGATGCGATGGCGCGACCGATGGCCGACGCACTCATCGAGGGCAACCCGGAAACCGGTAAGCCGTACGACCTTTCGTCGCTCTGGGTGATCGCAAGCAGCGCAGCGCTGTTCTCGCCGAGCCTCAAGGACAAGTTCTGCGAACTGCTCCCGAATCGGATGATCACCGACTCGATCGGCAGCTCGGAGACCGGTTTCGGTGGGCTGAGCATGGTCACCAAGGGTGGTGAGCACAACGGGGGACCGCGTGTGAAGATCGACGCGTCGACCACCGTCCTCGACGAGGCAGGCAACCCCGTCGAACCGGGCTCGGACGTGATCGGGGTGATCGCGCGCAAGGGCCACATCCCGCTCGGCTACTACAAGGACGAAGCGAAGACCAAGGCGACGTTCGTCGAATATAACGGCGTCCGCTACTCGATCCCCGGCGACTATGCGCGCGTCGAAGCCGACGGAACGGTGACGATGCTCGGTCGCGGCTCGATGTCGATCAACAGCGGCGGCGAGAAGATCTTCCCTGAGGAAGTCGAAGGCGCTCTCAAGTCGCATCCGGATGTGTTCGACACCCTTGTGGTCGGTGTGCCCGACGAACGATTCGGTGAGCGCGTCGCAGCCGTCGTCCAACTGCGCGAAGGGGTTCGGCCGCGGTTGGAAGAACTGGTCGAGACCTGCCGCACCCAGATCGCGTCGTACAAGGTTCCACGCAGCGTGTGGTTCGTCGACGAGATCAAGAGGTCGCCCGCGGGGAAGCCCGACTACCGCTGGGCCAAGGAACAGACCGAAGGACGGGAAGCCGACGACCACCTGCGGGCACAGACTACGGCCGGGAGTTCGAGCTGATGAGGACCGAGCTGTGCGACAAGTTCGGCATCGAGTACCCGATCTTCGGCTTCACCCCGTCCGAGCACGTCGCCGCTGCGATCAGTCGAGCGGGCGGACTCGGTGTACTCGGTTGTGTGCGCTTCAACGACCCAGAGGAGTTGGAGGCCGTCCTCGTCTGGATGGACAACAACACCGACGGCAAGCCCTACGGCGTCGACATCGTGATGCCGGCAAAGGTCCCGACCGAAGGTACGTCGATGGACCTCGACGCGATGATCCCCGACGAGCATCGCGCCTTCGTCGACAGGACTCTGAACGACCTCGGGGTGCCACCGCTCGCCACCGGCGTCGAACATGCGGCAGGAGTGCTCGGCTGGCTGCACTCGGTCGCTCGCGCGCACGTCGACGTCGCACTGCGGCACCCGATCGCGCTTATCGCCAACGCACTCGGGTCGCCGCCGAAGGACGTCATCGATCAGGCGCACGAACGTGGTGTGCCTGTCGCAGCTCTCGCCGGTGCGGTGTCCCATGCCCGCCATCACGTCGAGAACGGCGTCGACATCGTGATCGCCCAGGGCTACGAGGCCGGTGGCCACACCGGTGAGATCGCCTCGATGGTGTTGGTGCCGGAGATCGTCGACGCGGTCGGCGACGACGCGCACGTGCTTGCCGCAGGCGGCATCGGTAGCGGTAGGCAGGTGGCGGCAGCGCTTGCGCTCGGCGCCCAGGGTGTGTGGATGGGCTCGTACTGGCTGACCTGCTCGGAGTACAAGCTCGGCAGTGCCGCAGGGTCCGACGGGCCGTCCGTCGTACAGCGCGCACTGCTCGGGGCAACGTCGGCAGACACCGTCAGGACCAGGATCTTCTCCGGCAAGCCTGCCCGATTGCTGAAGACGAAGTGGACCGATGCGTGGTCGAAACCCGATGCGCCGAGCCCACTTCCGATGCCGTTGCAGAACATCTTGGTCAGTGACGCGCATCGTCGGATTGCCGACTCGTCGGATCCGGAAGTGGTCGCGATGCCGGTCGGTCAGATCGTCGGACGGATGAACGAGATCAGACCCGTCGCCGACGTGATGGCAGAGTTGGTCAGCGGATTCGACAGCGCTGCAACACGAATCGCCACGGCAGCGGCCCGCTAGTTCCCGTGGGCGCTACGCGCCTCGTGAGTCTTTTTCGGGCTCTTGTGCTCTATCCGTGGGTCTTTCGGCCAGGTAATTGAGGTAGGACTCCTCCGAGGCTGAGCATGGCGAGGGCGACGACAGCGTCGGCGCTGTGGAATCCGAAGCCGCGTCGGGTGATCAACTTGATCTTGGTGTTGACCGATTCGACGCGGCCGTTGGACATGTGGTGCTCGATCGATGCCAGGATCTGAGGACGGTGTTTGACGATCGTCTTCTGCAACGCCACGAACGCCGGGATCCGGCAGCGACGCGCCCAGCTGATCCAGGCGTCGAGTGCAACAACAGCCTGCTCATGCGGTAACGCAAACACCAACCGCAGCGCCTCCTTGAGCCGGTACGCGCGGTGCAGCTGCCGATCGTTGACCTCGATCCACGCCAACGCCGCCTTCTGATTGTCTGTCAGGTCCTGCGGTTTCTTCACCAACGCCCACCGCGTCTTCTTCACCGTCGCAGCCGGAGTTTTAGACGGCGCGCTACGCGACTTGAATTTGCCTGCCGCCGACGGCGGCCCCACCGATGCAGCACGGTTGCGTAACCGGTTCCACGCCGCTCGCCGCACCGTGTCGAGCGCCTGATTCGCCCACGCCACCACATGGAACGGGTCAGCACACCGAACCGCCTCCGGACACCGCGCGACCAGCACCGCCGCAATCCACGACGCACCATCAGCACTGATATGGGTCAGCTTCGACGTCCGTTCTCGGCCGAGCTCATCGAAAAACTTGTGCAGCGTCGCTTTGTCTCGGCCCTCCGCCGCCCACACCAACCTGCCGGTGTCGTGATCGACGACCACCGTCAGATATTTATGGCCTTTCTTGTAGGC